>NZ_SNXO01000023.1 GCF_004362975.1 Aminicella lysinilytica
AGTTGTTTAGATTATTATATGAATTGAACCGCCGTATGCCGAACGGCATGTACGGTGGTGTGAGAGGGGCTACTTGCTAGCCCCTACTCGATTTGGTGCTTTACAGGCCGTATTTCTGTTTCTTCCTCATGAGTTTGGCCTGAGGGATGCCGAGGGCATCGGCTGCCTTGCGGGTAGTACCTTCACTTTCCAGAGCGCAGGATATGAGCTGCTTCTCCTGTTCTTCAATGATATCATCGAATTTAACATGGCCCTCCCGCTTCAGGGCGCTCTTAGCGTCCAGAATATTATTGTCGTAAACGTTCTGATTCAGAACGGAGTCTACATCCAGACCGGAAATCATATTGCCGCGGCTGTTGATGATCAGACGGTGGACTATATTCTCCAGTTCCCTGACATTGCCCGGCCAGTTGTAACCGTGGAGGGCAGCGTAACCGTCACCGCTGATCTCCTTCATCATGCCGTACTTTTTGTTATAATGGGACAGAAAGTGCCTAGCCAGCACATCGATGTCGTCCTTCCTGTCGCGCAGTGGCGGGACATTGATCTGGCATATGTTGAGTCTGTAATAAAGGTCCTCGCGGAAGCGACCTTCCTCGACCATTTTCTGCAGGGATACGTTGTTGGCGCAGATGACGCGGACGTTGACGGTGATCTGCTCTGTGCCGCCGACTCTGTAGAACTGGTTTTCCTGAAGGACGCGAAGAAGTTTACTCTGCATATTAAGGGACAGGCTACCGATTTCGTCCAGGAAAAGGATGCCGTTATTGGCCAGTTCGAAGTAGCCTATCTTGCCGCCGGACTGGGCCCCTGTGAAGGCGCCGGCCTCATAGCCGAAGAATTCCGATTCGGCCAGAGTCTCCTGAATGGTCGCGCAGTTGACCTTGACGCAGGGCTTTTCATTCCTGCTGCAGTTCTTATGAATGAGTTCCAGTATCTTTTCTTTTCCTACGCCGGTCTCTCCCTGAATTATGACGTTGCAGTCGTATTTGGATATATTCAGAACATTATCCACCATAGCGTCGGTCACATGGCTGGCGTATATATAGTCGTCCACCTGCATGGCCTTATGCATGGATAGAGTTCCGGCTGCAGCCGGGCTCAGGTTGTGAACGTAGTCGGTGTTCTTATAAAGGACGTCGATCTCGTCAAGTTTGGGTTTGGAATAAACCAGTAGATCCCGGGAGTAATCATTATAACTGCCGAAATACTGGTCCATGCCTATGGTGTTCACATATTTATGCATGCTCTCGGCTACGAGTATGGCCGTAGTGTAATTGCTGCGCATGCGGGTGAAGTATAAGCAGCCGCCGTCCCTGCACAAAAAAGCACTCAGAGGCTCAGCTCCTGTTTTGTCCTCGCTGTTGATGACAACGTCTGCGCAGTTCCACAGCTCCTGCCTTGCGAGGAAACTGCCGGCGGGATTGCCGATGTCCAGGAATATGAGTTTGTCTGCCTGGTCACGGAAGACGTTTTCCAGGGCTTCTTCGGAGATCCCAAGCATGTGCTCATTATCAAGTATAACTATGAGCTGGCAGTCGGTAGCGTTCATTCTGGCCGCCATACAGTAGAGCATGGCAGTGGATACATCTTTGCCGATGATGGCGATGGTGGAGTTTTCTTTGGCAAGAGCGGTAGTCCGCTGGAGACCGCCGGCTTCTTCATTGGCCATGAGTACATAGCGCACATCGAAATAGGACTCGAAAATATACGAGCTGGTGCTGCCGAAGATTATGCCGTAGCCTTCCACATCCAGCTGGTTATAGTTGAAGTCGATGCTTACGATCTGATCGAGATACATTGGCAGGGCCGTCATAGTCTCGTTGCAGAGATATTTATCTCCTATGTTGAGTTCGGGGTGATCCCGCCGAAAAACCTCGCCCATTTCCTCAATGGTGCCGAAGGCCACGCCGGAGCTGTCCGTAAAGGGGTTGTGAAATTTACCCCGCTTGTGGACGATGTCCATGATCTGGGCTTTCATTTTCGACTCATCGTAGCTGCATTGATTGCAGATCTGCTGGAAGGCGCCCTTCTCGATGAGGAGTTTTTCCAGGGCGACTCGGGCTTCGCTGGGGCCTATATCCCGGCGGTTATCTAGCTTCCAGGCGATAACGGGTACTGAGCCTGCAGGCTCTATTACTCTTGACAGTCCGTAATTATCATCCATACTTCCATCCTCCATTGTAGATATTTTACCATGCAGCTGAATCGAAATCAATTCAATAATTATGTAAAATATACAAAATCGATTCAATATTCTTGTAAAATTGTTGAAAAACCGTGATTCTTAAGTTGGCACGCCTCTTGCTATTAATATAGACACAAAAAAGAAACTCATTGATTTACATAAAGGAGGTAAACAAAATGAAGAAGATGATGAAAGAAAGTACAAGAAAATTGCTTACCGCTAAACTGGAACAGTTGATCAACAATAAGATCGGATCTACTATCAGCGACGGTGAAAGAAACAGGTTATTCAGCGATGTACTGCTGATGTACAGCTCAGAACTGGGCGTTACTACAGATAAAGCCGAGATCAGAGAGCTCATGAACGGCTACAACGGTAAATTCGCTTAAGATAACAACGACAGCCTTTAATAATCCTAACTACCCACAATAAGATAAAGTAAAGAATAAATTACACTACAGCAAGGAGGCCCCATTACCCAGGGGCTTTTTTGTTGCTTTTGATTAGTTGGACTATCAGACCATATTTGCATAATTCCGCCCCCGCACTTGAAATCCGCTGGCCATCATAGTATCATATCTACTATGATTGAAAAAGAAACTGATACATATAAACTACATATTAAGGGCGAAGTTCAGTATCTGACTTTTAAGAGGTTAGATGCGTTCCCGGAACTCAGGCATCTGTTCACCACCCGCCACGGTGGCATAAGCACCGGCTGCCGCGAGTCCTGGGATCTGGGGTTTTCAGAGGAAGACGGGCCTGAGGCTAGGGAATATAACTGCGGCGTTCTTGCTGATGTCATGGGCATCAGCCAAGGAGACATGGTCTGGACTCAGCAGACTCACACCACCAACATACGCAGGGTGACTGAGGATGACCGGGGCAAAGGCGCTACCCGCCCGCGTGATTATACTGACGTTGACGGTCTGGTCACAGACTGCCGGGGCATAGCTCTCGTAACGACTCACGCCGACTGCAACGCCTTGTATTTCTATGACCCTGTGAAGCACGTCATCGGACTGGCCCACTCCGGATGGAAGGGCACGCTCCACCGCATAGGGAAAGTCATGGTGAACAAAATGCAGGCTGACTTTGGCTGTAATCCGGCGGATCTGGTCTGCGGTATAGGGCCGTCGCTCTGTCAGGACTGTTTCGAGGTGGACCGGGACGTTGCCGGGATGTTTTCTGCGGCTGATGCAGCTTACGGGAAGTTTGCCTACGAGAAGGGCGTCAAGACTTACATAGATCTGTGGGCTATAAACGAATATATTCTGCAGGGTGCCGGCGTCAGGCCGGAGAATATACTCTGCATGGGGCTTTGTACTAAGGAAAACACGGATATGTTTTTCTCTCACCGCGGCCAGCATGGCAAGCGGGGCACTATGGCTGCGGCCATGTTACTGAAGTGATAATGGAGGATGGATATGGATGTTAACTATGATCTGAGAGGCCTGAAACTGGTCTTTACGGGTTTTATATTGCAGATGATTGCTTCCCTCTTGGGTAGCGGCTCTATAGGCAACATTTCCAAGGAATTGGGCAAAGCACTGTCGTCTGTGGATTCGGATTCATCGGGGATGAGTGTCTTGTCTATGGCTTCGGGTGTGCTGGCTCTGGCAGCGCTGATTCTGATAATAGTTGGCCTTTCCAAGCTGAAGAGGGTTTCAACCTATTTCAAGCAGGCACGTAATCTGTATATAGCCAACATTCTGGTGGCTGTAGCGCTGGTTGTGGTGGTCATGGTCATGGCGGGAAGTGCACTGGCTTCTGCCAGCTCCAGCAATCTGACTGGAAATACTTCTATTATGAATGGTCTTCTCGGCATGACGCTGTTGGCTGTAGCCATAGTTATCGTAGCCATGGCAGTAATTTCGATACTGGCTATCCGTTCGCTGATGTTCGGCTGCGGGGCTGTGGCTGAGGCATCGGGTGACATCGCTTATAAGGGAAAATGTCACCGGACGTGGGAAATGTTCCTTCTGGCAAAGGTTCTCGTGGCCGTGGCGCTGGCTGTTCTGGTGGTCACGGGGCTGACTTCTGTTATTTCTGATTTTAATTCTACTGGTAGCGTGGATGTAGGTGCCGATCTTATTAAGGGCGGACTGCTGGGCGCTGTCATATTCTTTATGGCTGCGGCGGTATTGACGCTGGTTGTGCAGGTGCAGCTGCTCATGCGGACCCATGGTACTTACAAGAGGTTCAACGCCTGACACGTCTACTGGGAGACCTAACCCGACGAAGCATGAGTTGGTGGCCGCGGGCCGTGCAAGAATCGGCCTAAAAAAGTAGCTCGTGTGGCGCGCAGGCGTCATTTCAATGTCTTGCGCGCAAGAATCAGGAACAAAATGAAGCTTGTGTGGCGGATTGCCGATTTTAACAAGGCCGACGCGCAAGAATTCCATACAAAATTAAATCAATGTGGCGGGAGAGTTAATCAGAAGTGACTGATACCAATGCTCCCCGCCACATTGCTGTTATTATTCAAGTGATTCTTGCGCGCGGCTTCCGCGAAATCGGGTCACGCGCCACAGTGCCTCAAATATCAAGCCAATTCTTGCGCGACACCTCATCTGAAAATTTGAATGCGCCACATCATCTTAAATATTGGGTCAATTCTTGCGTGCTGCCATTACAGCGGATTTTGTGCTAGTCGCAGTTACAGACTTTGGAAACTGTATGCTGCCATAATCGCCGCTTTTTGTTGATAATGAGCGCCAAAAATGGTAAAATGACTGCATATACTGTAGAGAAAGAAGAAAATAAATGAACAATAAAAAATACGACGGAGTTTACTATCCCGTCAGGGAAGTTACGGATCTGAAGGACATTCTGATCCAGAGTACAGACATGTTCCCGGACGAGACCGCATACTTGGTGAAAGACAAGGAATTGGACGAGTTCGTGCCGATCACTTACGCCAGAGTAAGAGAAGAGATGGACGCTTTCGGGACCAGGCTCATAGACCTGGGACTTAAGGGCAAGAACATCGCTGTCATAGGTGAGACCAGCTATAACTGGATACTGACCTATTTTGCTGTGGTGGCAGGAGTCGGCGTGATCGTTCCCTTGGACAAGAATCTGCCTCAGGATGAGCTGCTTGGCCTTGTGCAGAGATCAGGCGCCAGCGCCCTAGTATACTCAGACAAGAGCAAGAAGAACATCGAGCCGCTTTTTGCGAAGAGTTTTGATATAGAACGATTCATATCCATAGACGCGGAGCAGCATACAGACGAAGCTTTGTCCATGAGCCGGCTCATTACCGAGGGCATAGGCCTTATGGCTGACGGCGACACCAGATACACGGACGCCGAGATCGACCCGGACCAGATGGCAACGCTAATGTTCACATCGGGCACCACTGGCCTTGCCAAGGGCGTAATGCTTTCCCACAGAAACATAGCGGCCAATGTGGAGAACATGTCCAAGATGTTCAAGATACCTGAGCCGGGCATCGTTCTTTCCATACTGCCGGTCCATCACGCTTACGAGATGACCTGCGACATCTGGACCACATTTTTCCAGGGGAAGACCATCGCTATCTGCGAGGGAATCAAATATATACAGAAGAATATGGTGGAGGTCAAGGCTAATGTAATGCTTGGCGTGCCGCTGGTATTCGAGAAGATGTATAAAGGCATGTGGAAGCAGGCTGAGAGCCGCGGCGAGGCTGAGAAGCTGCGCAGCGCCATCGACCTGTCCAGACGCATGAAGCTGTATAATAACAGGGCCATGATCAGGAGGATGTTCAAGGCTATACACCAGTCCTTCGGAGGCGAAATGAAGGCCTTCGTTGCAGGTGGCGCGGCTGTGGACCCGAAGGTCATAGAAGACTTCGAGGCTATGGGCATACCTATGATCCAAGGCTACGGCATGAGCGAGAACTCGCCTATTATCGCCGTGAACCAGGACAGGTACAGTAAGGCCGAGTCCGCAGGCAAACCTATGCCGGGGACAGACGTGAGGATCATAGATTCCGACGAAGACGGCGTCGGCGAGATAATCTGCCGGGGACCATCGGTCATGCTGGGATATTACAAGAACCCTGAGGCTACAGCCGAGGTCATCCAGAAAGGCTGGCTCCACACGGGAGACCTGGGATACATCGACAGCGACGGTTTTGTTTACGTAACAGGCCGCAAGAAGACCGTTATCGTAACCAAGGGCGGCAAGAATATCTTCCCTGAAGAGGTGGAGGCTGTTCTCGAGGAAAGCGAGCTGATCCAGGAAGTCCTGGTACACGGAGTAGTCGATGAGAGAGTCGGCAACGTAATGATAACTGCTGACATCTATCCTAACTACAAGCTTCTGAAGAAACAGAAGGGCGACATGAGCAGCAGCGACATCTACCATTTCTACAGAGATCTGGTGGACAAGATCAATGAGAAACTTCCTACTTACAAACATGTAAAGAGGATAAACATAAGAACTGAGGAGTTCATCAAGACCACTACAGGCAAGATCAAACGCTTCGGCAATAAGGTTGAGACTGTGACCAATTCAGAGGCTCAGCTGGATTATTCGGAAATCAAGGCTCGGGAAATCAGACGGGCCAAGCTGAAGGTCAGGGCTCTGGCAGACAGCACAGATCCTTACGTGGTATATAGAGACAGCAGGCCTATAACCGATATCAAGAACATGATAGAGACCAGCGCCGAACTGTACGCTGACAATGTGGCCTTCAGGCAGAAATTCAAGAGAGACATGCCCTATGAAGACATTACATACAAGCAGGCCATGAACGACATAAACGCTTTGGGAACAGCTTTGCTGAACCTGGGCCTGGGCGGCAAGCGCATAGCTATCATGGGCAATAACTGTTATCAGTGGGGGACCAGTTACCTGGCCGCTATCTGCGGCGTAGGAGTGGTAGTTCCTCTGGATAAGGAACTCAGTGCTGATGAGATCCAGCAGCTGATCGTTGACGCGGAAGTATCCTGTGTCATCTGCAGCGACGATTTCAGAGGGATGTTCCTGGAAATGAAAAACTCGGGAAAGACCAGCATCACTACAGTGATCGGGTTCTCGGGAACGGGAGATCCGGAAGGCACAATGACCTGGAAGAGCCTGGTGAAAGAAGGCTATGGTCAGATGGCCAGAGGCGACAGACAGTTCCTGGATGCGGAGATCATCGGCGACGAAATGGCCGTGCTCCTGTATACTTCAGGCACTACAGGCGTGGCCAAGGGCGTGATGCTGTCACAGGCAAACCTGGCAGACAACCTCATGAGCGCGCCGACTATATTAAAGGTAAACCAGTGGGACATATTCTTCTCGGTTTTGCCGATACATCATACATACGAGTGCACCTGCGGCTTCCTGATGCCGCTGTACAAAGGCGCGTCCATAGCATATTGCCAGGGCCTGCGCTACATAGAAAAGAACCTGAAGGAAGTCAGGCCTACAATGTTCCTTGGCGTACCTGTGCTAATTGAAGCCCTGTACAAAAAGATCTGGAAGGCTATCAGGGCTCAGGGGAAGGAGAGGACCCTCGGCACGCTTATGGCTGTGAATAAAGTCACAAGGCTGGCGAAGATAGACATGGTCGGACCTTTCACAAAGGAAATCAAGAAGGTCTTCGGCGGGCGCCTGCGGATGATAATCTCCGGCGGAGCCGCTATAGATCCTGACGTGCTGCAGTTCTTCAATGATATAGGCATCGCGGCAGTCCAGGGCTACGGACTTACAGAGTGCTCGCCTATGGCAGCCCTGAATCCGGACACCAGGAAGGCTATGCGCAACGAATCAGTAGGACATCTGCTTCCGGGCATGGATGTGAAGATAGTCAGCAGAGACGGAGACGGCATCGGAGAGATCTGCCTGAAGGGACGCAATGTAATGATGGGCTACTATAAGGATCAGGCAGCTACGGACGAAGTCCTGAAAGACGGCTGGTTCCATACAGGAGACCTGGGTTACATAGACGCCGACAGATTCATCTATATCACAGGCCGCCAGAAGAATGTCATAATCACCAAGAACGGCAAGAACGTATATCCTGAAGAGCTGGAAAATTACCTGGCCAAGATACCGTTCATAGCTGAGAGCATGGTATGGGGAGATGAAGGCGAAGATGGAGCTAATGAGGCTACTATCATAGCTACAGTCACCTTAGACTCTGACGAACTGAAGGAGATCCTCGGCGAAGAGTTCACGGCTGACGAAGCCCGCGACCTGACCTGGGAGGAAATAGACAAGGTAAACGACAGACTTCCTCTGTTCAAGAAGATCAAGAAGGTCAACATAAGACAGAGCGATTTCGAGAAGACCACAGGAAAGAAGATCAAGCGGTTCATAGACGCCAATAAGGAGGATTGATCCATGAATACACGTTATCCAAGAGTAGAAATCAACCTTTCTCATTTGAAAGAAAACGCCGAATTCGTCGTTGGCAAGTGCGCAGAGCAGGGCATAGACGTTTTCGGAGTAATCAAAGGCACCACGGGCATACCGGAGTGCGCCAGACAGTTTGCCGACGGCGGCTGCAAAGGCATAGCATCATCCCGTCTGGAGCAGATCGAAGATACCAGGGCCTTCGGCGTGGACAAGCCGTACCTGTTATTGCGGGTGCCGATGCTTTCCGAAGTGGAAGACGTAGTAAGGCTGACCGACTACTCCCTCAACAGCGAGCTTGTAGTGCTGGAAGCACTTAACAAAGAAGCTGCCCGCCAGGGCAAGATCCATAAGGTCATTCTCATGGCTGACGTAGGCGATCTGCGCGAGGGATTCTGGGACAAAGACGAGATGGCCGACGTTGCCGTTAAAGTCGAGAAGGAAATGGACAATCTGGAGCTGGCAGGCGTTGGTACTAACGTAGGCTGCTACGGCTCGCTGCTTCCGACAGTGGAAAAGCTTGAGGAACTGGTAGCCATAGCAGAGAATATAGAAGCTAAAATAGGCAGAAAACTTGAATATATTTCAGGCGGCGGCACTTCCAGTTTCATGAGAGTGCTGGACGGAAATATCCCGGAGAGGATCAACCACCTTCGCATAGGTGAAGTAATACTTCTGGCTCTGGATCTGTCCCTGTATTATGGATACGACCTGTCGGCAATGCACCAGGATGTATATACGCTGAAGGCTGAGGTCATCGAAGTGAAGACCAAACCGTCAGTTCCTGTAGGGGAACTTGGAGTGGACGCCTTCGGACATACGCCTGAATATCCGGAAAAGGGTATGAGACGCAAGGTACTGCTGGGTATGGGCAAGGTTGACTTCGGCAGCATAGAAGAAATATTCCCAAGAGACCCGGGAATTGAGATCCTGGGCGCTTCCAGCGACCATACTATACTGGATGTGACAGATTCCAAGGTAGATTATAAGGTGGGAGATATCGTTGAATTCACCATCAACTACGCATCCATCGTATACGTGACCAACTGCAGAAACGTAAGAAGAGTTTTTGTATAATAGGAAAACGCCTGCCTGAGATATGGCTCGCAAAGAGACAACAGACAGGCTAACCTTTGTTATATATGTTAAAAACATTGACAAATGCCCATTTGTAGAGTATAATACTGCGACAAATGGCAGATGCCGAAAGGAGATAAACTAATAATGGCAGATGAAGTACTACTGACCCAGGAGGGTTATGACAAGCTTGAAGCCGAACGAGATGAACTCGTTTCAGTTAGACGAAAAGAGGTCTCGGAGAGGCTAAAAGAAGCCATCTCTTATGGTGACCTTTCCGAGAACGCAGAATATGATGCTGCGAAAAATGAGCAGGCAGAGCTGGAAGAGAGAATCCATAAGCTCGAAACAATGATGAGAAATGCCACCATCGTTAACGAAAAGGATGTTAAGGGCGATAAAGTCAACGTTGGCCTGAAGGTCAAGGTAAAGGATATGGACAGTAAGAAATCCAAGGAATTCATAATTGTGGGTTCTAATGAGTCGGATCCGTTTTCTGATCCTGCGAAGATTTCCAATACATCACCTGTAGGACGCAGTCTCCTTGGAAAGAAAAAGGGAGACAAGGTCGAGATTACCGTGCCTGACAAAATCCTGCGCTATAAGATAGAAAGCATTTCCAAAGCTGAATAATGGGAGATATAAATGAGTACAGATAATAGTAATATAACACCGGAAACTGAAGATATAGAAGCATACGAACAGAATCAGAATGAGCAGGCGCAGATCAGGCGCGAAAAGCTGAAGGCTCTGCAGGAGGCGGGACGCAATCCGTTCCTTCAGGAGACATGGAATGTAACTGCTCACAGTGTAGACATCAAGGATAATTTCGAGGCTATGGAGGATGAAGAGGTTTCATGCGCCGGCCGTCTCATGGCTATACGTGTAATGGGCAAGGCTGCGTTTGCTGACCTGCAGGATAAGCAGGGAAGGATCCAGCTTTATGTCCGCAAGGATGAAATAGGCGAAGAGGATTACAAGTGGTTCAAGACATATGATATCGGCGATATCGTCGGCATCGAGGGAAAGGTTTTCAAAACCAAGCATGGCGAGATTTCCATAAGGGTCACCAGGCTGGTTCTGCTTTCCAAGTCACTGCAGGTGCTTCCTGACAAGTGGAGTGGCCTGAAGGATCAGGATCTGCGCTACAGACAGCGTTACGTTGACCTGATCATGAATCAGGATGTCCGCGACACCTTCTACAAGAGGGCGCGTATAATCAAGGAAATGAAGAGAGTTCTTGAAGAGGATTACGGATATCTGGAGGTCGATACGCCTATATTGACTCCGATTGCCGGAGGCGCTAACGCCAGACCTTTCGAGACTCATCATAATACGCTGAACATGGACCTTAAGCTTCGTATTTCCAACGAACTTTATCTGAAGAGATGTATAGTCGGCGGATTGGACAGAGTATACGAGATGGGCAAAATGTTCCGTAATGAGGGCATGGACAGAAACCACAATCCTGAGTTCACTTCAATGGAGTGTTACATGGCTTATGGTAATATGGAATCCACCATGGATGTTACTGAGCAGCTTCTTTACAAGGCAGCTATGGCAGTGAACGGAACGCCTATCCTGACCTATCAGGGCAAGGAATTCGATGTTACTCCGCCTTGGCGCCGCCTGAATATGGCAGACGCTGTGAAGGAGATCACAGGCGTAGATTTTTCTAAGATAGATACTGATGAAGAGGCGCGCGAAGCCTGCATCAAGTATGGTATGGATAAGGATGAGGTGAAGGATTTCACTCGTGGCAAGCTGATCGCAGAGATGTTCGAAGCTTACTGTGAGGATGTGCCGGGCTATCTGGACGGACCTGTGTTCGTAGTAGGACATCCGGTAGAGGTATCGCCTCTCTCAAAGAGAGATCCTGAGGATCCTCGTATTACTCGTCGTTTCGAGGCCTACATCAACGGTTGGGAGATCGCTAATGCATTCTCCGAGTTGAATGACCCTATCGACCAGTATGAGAGATTCGCAGAGCAGCAGGCAGAGCTAGACGCCGGTATCGACGATGAGGCTCACCCGATGGATCTGGACTTCGTAAACGCTCTGGAAGTGGGACTTCCACCAACAGGCGGACTGGGAGTAGGAATCGACAGATGCATCATGCTCATTGTAGATGCACCATCTATAAGAGACGTAATGCTCTTTCCGACGATGAAGCCATTAGACTGATAAAAACGCTGTAGCCATTGAAAACACTACGCTATGGCAATCAAAAAGTGTTACTTTTGTTACTAAAGTGTTACTTTTGACAAAAAAACACCCGGAACCTTTGCAAACACAGAGACTCCGGGTTTTTTAGTGGAAAAAATCGCACATTTGCAATTATAGCTGAAGGTGAATAGAATTTAAGTAGTAATAAATACTCCGCATACAAAGATCTGGAGGTGAGGACGATGCTGGAGAAGAAAATAAAGATGAACGTGACAGACGCCGAGAGTCAGCTGATACTGTACAGCCTCGTCGAGCTGAGGAACAGCCTCATTAAAGAAGGCAGCTACACAGACGCCGTGGATGATCTGATACTGAAACTGTTCAGCTAAACATCTACCGGAAATACGACAATAGAATACCATACACATATAATTACATTGCCTCGCGGGATCCGCGGGGCATTCGTAATTTAATAACAAAAGAAAGGTATGGTAGAGGAATGAAAACAACAGAAGATACAATGAGGGTAATAGTGACAGGCGTTGAAAGAGAAGATGGAGATGGAGTCTGCCCTGTGCTTCTCGGGATAGCAGAGCATGTAGCAGAAGATTTTGCTATGTGCGTAGAAAGCGAGGATCTGGAATTTGAGAAGGCACTTGTATATGTCGATGCGCTTGATACGTTGTCATCAAATGAGAGAAACGAGACGGCATTCGAAATGCTGCAGGGCATCTTAGGAAAGTCAGGGTGGACAGATACAGCCAGGGAAATGAAACTGGTGGACGCATGCGCGGAAGTATATGACGGTGCTTACGGTGATTTCATGAACGGGCTGCTTGATTCAGATGATGTGGATATGTTTCTGACTGAGATCACACTTAGGGAGGCATTCAAGAAGGAAAAAGAAACTATGGAAAGAAGGTTGCTTCTCAACTAGAAATTGCATTCATGAAGACCTCCTGTCACATCTCATCCATAATGGGATCTGATATAAATATTTAAAGCCTGCCTCAGCGCAGGCATACATCTATTCTGTTCAAATGCGAAGCAGGACGGATGAATAATAGAGACAGGAGGTAAACCAGATGAAACAGGCAGAAGTAATAGCCATATGCAACCAGAAGGGCGGCGTAGGCAAAACCACCACGGCCGTTAACCTAGGAGCAGGCCTTGCAAGAAGTGGCAGAAGAGTGCTTTTAGTTGACGCTGATCCGCAGGCCGATATGAGTGCTGCTCTCGGTTGGAGGCAGACAGACTCACTTGAGGAGTCCATAGTATCCGTACTTACAAAGGTAAGGGACGATATGAGCTTCGATCCGGCTGAGGGCATACTCCATCACAGTGAAGGCATGGATGTGCTGCCGTCGAACATCGAGCTCTCTCAGTTCGAGCTTAATCTTGTAGGTGCTATGAGCAGAGAGAACATCATGAAGAACTATCTCAGGCAGGTGAAGGGCGGGTATGATTACGTCATAATCGACTGCATGCCTTCTCTAGGTATGCTGACTCTGAACGCGCTCACTGCGGCGGACAAGGTCATAATACCGGTCCAGGCCCAGTATCTTCCGACAAAAGGAATGGCGCAGCTAGTTGATACCATAGCAAAAGTCAGAAGGCAGCTGAATCCGGGCCTTAAGATCGGCGGCGTGCTTATGACTCTTGTGGACAGCAGAACTATTCTTGCGAAGGAATCGATGGACGCAGTCAGAGCGAGATGCGGTAAAGACATCAGAGTATACGATGCGGTCATACCCGTAGGGGTAAAGGCGGCGGAGGCCAGCGGACAGGGAGAAAGCATCTATTCATATGATGCGGAGAGCAAACCGGCAAAGGCGTATGCATATCTCACGAGGGAGGTGATGAGAGATGGCGAAAAAGAGAAGACCGATAGACTTCGGGATAGCGAATCCAGATGATCTATTCTCTACTCAGGAAGAGAGAGACGAGGCCAAGCTGAAAAAGATATATGAAGTGTCTCTCGATGAGATAGACCCGTTTCCGGAGCACCCCTTCAAGGTGAAGGATGACGAGGATATGATGAATCTCGTGGAAAGCGTAAAGGCAAACGGGATAATCACTCCTGCTACTCTCAGGAAAAAGGAAGACGGCAGATATGAAATAATATCAGGCCACAGAAGGAAGAGAGCCTGCGAGCTTGCGGGACTCACTACGCTTCGTTCAGAAGTGGTGGACATGACAAGAGACGAGGCTACCATATTCATGGTGGAATCGAACTTTCAGAGGACCACAATTCTTCCGAGCGAGAAAGCCTTTGCGTACAAGATGAGACTTGAAGCGATGAATCGGCAGGGGCAAAGGTCAGACTTAACTTGTTCCCCGGTGGGGAATAAGTTGGAAAAATCATCTGAAGAATTGTCACAGCAAGTTGGTGATAGCAAGTCACAGATATTCAGATATATCCGCCTGACTGAATTGAACCCGGCACTTCTCGATCTGGTCGATGAAGGGCAGATAGCTCTCAGACCGGCTGTAGAACTGTCATATCTTCCAAAGGAACAGCAGAAGGATCTTTGCGAAAGCATAGAGATGGAGCAATGCACCCCAACTCATGCACAGGCCATAAGGATGAGAAAGATGTCTGAGGAAGGCAAACTCACGCCTGAAGCCATCGAAGCGATAATGCTTGAGGAAAAGCCTAACCAGAAGGAGAGGTTGGTCCTCAGAGGCGACAGGTTCAAAGAGTTGTTCCCGAAAGACCTTCCGGTATCCAAGCGGGAGGATTTCATTGCGGCAGCAATGGAATACTACGGCAGGTACCTTAGCAGGAAAGACCGCGAGAACGAGAGGTGAATGTGCGAGGGGGGGATGATCGCAGAAGGATTACCTTTGACCGTTCTTCCCCACACCCCAACTTCACGTAACTACTAGCAGTTTACTTACGGAAAAAGAATAAGATTATCAAGAGCAGACAGAACACTCGTAATTGCGGGTGTATTTTTTTGCGCTTGGATGCAGGCAGGAAAATGAGAAAGACCTGCAGCGAAAGGAGAAAAAATGAAATTAACAAGAAAAAGGTGCTTTGCAGTCCTTATGGCGATGCTGATCACGATAGCATATATGCCGGTCGCGATGATAGCGGGCACAGACAAGGCTTACGCATCGAGCAATACCATATCGGTAAAACTGGATAAGGGCGGCACATTGCACTCTTACGGAGGCTCAGGCCTTGCATATCACTACACGGTAACAGTCAACGGAAAAACCAAACAGGCATACTGCCTGCAGCCAAACGAGGTCCCTCCAGACGAAGGATCGAGAAAGGCAGCGGCGATGTCTGACAGCAGCAAGGTCTCTAAGACTATGTATTACTGCTACGGATATCCGGGACAGAAAAAACTGGCATCTTGGCTTAAGAGTCACGGTCACAGCAGCCACGCATCGGGCATAGAGTTTTATCTTTTGTCCCATGTGTTGCTTTCATACCAGTATGATTCAAGTACAGCGTTCGTCGGTTGGTCCGGCGGAGTTGCAAGCGGCAAGATAAGCGAGTCATATCAGAGCATGGTGAAATCTGCGGCGGCTTATGTGAATTCTCTTGCGGATCCTGCGGGATTCGATTCGGCTATCTCATGTTCATCTACAAGCGGATCTACTGCATCGGCATCCTGGACAGAGGACGGAGAGTTCAGAAGCGATGACATCAAACTCAAAGGCCACGAAGACAACTATGTCGACTACAAGGTACCGAGCGGTATGAAACTCACTATGGACGGGAAGACCTATGCTGCAGGAGAGAGTGTTGAAATAGACTGCGGACAGACATTCTATTTGACCACATCGGATTTTGCGAGGGCTAACACCACCTATTCATCGGGAGCCATGTCAGGACATCTGCAGGATTACACAGCCTACAAGATCACTGACAGCGGATCCCAGAACATGGCGTTCTTTGCCGTTGATAAGGCAGACACAGCAAGCTTCTCAGTGAAGTTCGGCAAGGTAGACATCGGCCTTGGAACTAAGGCTCAGGACTCGCACACGCTGTCCCCTCAGGGCACGACATATGCGGATTCAAAATTTACAGACACAGTATCATACACCAAGGCCGCGCCGGGCAAGGCTTACACAGTCAAAGGCACGCTGATGGATAAGGCGACGGGAAGTGCGATCATGGTGAACGGAAAGGCCGTAACCGCTGAGAAGACATTCACGGCAGAAAAGCCGTCAGGCGAGGTCACACTGGAATATGATGTAGACGCATCCACCCTCAAAGGGAAGACCACAGTAGTTTTCGAGGATCTTTATTACGGAGATCTGAAGCTTGCGTCTCATGCGGACCTGACCGATGAAGGCCAGACTATATATTACCCGGAGATCAAGACGACAGCAAAAGATATCAAGACAGAGGATCATCAGGGCGTAACGGGAGAAGATACGGTCATAGTCGATACTGTAAGTTACAGCAATCTCATCAAGGGAAAGACATACACAGTAAAAGGCGTTCTCATGGATAAAGATACCGGGAAAGCCATAACCATAGACGGTAAGGAAGTGAGAGCAGAGAAAACTTTCACAGCAGAAAGCACGTCAGGATCGGTCACTATGAAGTTCATATTCGATTCGAAGGCGCTCAAAGGGAAGACCACAGTAGTCTTCGAGGATCTGTATATGGGTGATGTCAATGTTACGACTCATTCAGACATTACAGACGAGGGTCAGTCTATCCACTACCCTGAGATAAAGACGACTGCAACAGATCAGCAGACTAAGGACAATCAGGGAGCTATCGGAGCTGAGACAACTATCACAGATGCAGTAAGCTACAGCAATCTCATTGCAGGAAAGACATACACGGTCAAGGGCGTACTCATGGATAAGGAAACAAAGGAGCCTTTGAAAGTTGACGGCAAGATCGTAACGGCGGAAAAGACCTTTACGGCAGAGTCAGAAAGCGGCACAGTTGACATTGATTTCACCTTTGATTCCACAGGACTTGAAGGAAAGAGCGTAGTAGTATTCGAGAAGCTCTGGTACGAGGGCATCAGAGTGACTATGCACGCAGATATAACAGACGAAGGTCAGACGATCCATTACCCGGAGATACACACGACAGCCAAAGACGGAAAGACAGGGACGCACAGAGGGACCCTGGAGAAGACTGCTGTCATAACAGACACTGTAAGCTACAGCAACCTGATCCCGGGCAAAGAGTACACCGTACGCGGAACACTCATGGACAAAGACACAGGCAAAGCTTTGAAAGTTAACGGCAAGACTGTGACTTCTGAGAAGACCTTCACCGCAGAAAGCGCATCGGGCACTGTAGAGCTCAGGTTCGCCTTTGATTCAAGAAAACTTGAAGGCAAGACTGTAGTAGTCTTTGAGGACCTGTATCATCAGGGCGTCAAGGTCACAGCCCATGCAGACATAAAGGACGGTGGGCAGAGCGTTACCTACCCGAAACCCATAGCGAAGGTATTGCATAGCGACATACCTGACACAGGCGACCATAACGAACTTTGGATACTGGCATTGATCCTTGCCGCATCGTGCGCTGCAGTAGTAGTGCTTGCCAGAAGGAAGAAGACTGGCGGAGAGCAGGAAAGCGAAGACAAGGAAGAATAAATAAACTATTTGGGGCGGCAGAGATGCCGCCTCTTAGATATTGGAGGACGATAAGATGACATATTTCAGAAATGATATAGCGGCTAAATGCGGCGTGAACGCGGCTGTCGTAGCGCAGCTGCTCTGGGACAGGCTCATTGACGAGGCCGGAACAGAGGAAGCACTGGAAAGGCACGGCTGTTTCTGGAGCAGATGTTCTGCCCGCATGATGACGGCCGAGCTTCCGTTTCTGAGTATCCATATGGCAAAAGATGCCGTAGGTCTGCTTAAGGAGAATGGATATATCAGAAAGGGGTGTTTCAATGACAACAGATTCGATCACACGAACTGGTACAGTTTCACTGAATACGGCGTAAGGATAATGGAAGTGGGCGATGAATGATGAAAACAGAAAGATGCCCGGACAACTGTAACTACAAAGGCAGGGAGGCTGCATTCTGCGGCTTCTGCATGAGAAAGATTCTTGATGAAAGGAGGAATGAAAAATATGGCAATAGACAGACAAAAACAGAGGACGCTGCTTCGCCTGACGAACTTCGGGGCGGATACGGAGAAGAAGATAACGGCTCTTTCGGTAACTGACATATTGTCCATACCTGGAGTGACGGTGACGGAGATCCACACGATAACAGAACTTCAGGATGCGATCAAAGGCCACAGGGTCATAAGATACCTGAGCGGAGGAACAGATGTTAAGCCGAAGGAAGCTGTAAAGGAGGAAGACGATCATGGACATGAAGACAGAGACTGTGGAAGCGAAGACATTGGATGAAGTCCGCAAGATCATAGAGGAGATGCCTGAAGGAACAGTCGTCTCACTTGATGTGAAGGAGGTAACAGGCCATGCAGATGCAGAAAGAAAATGAGGTAAAAGTGGTGAACATCCGCATGGTCAGGGAGCCATCGCTGTACAGCGCAGATCCCATCAGTTCGCCTCAGGATGTTCTGGATGTGATCGCAAATGAACTGAAAGATTACGACAGAGAAGTGTTTGCCATACTGAATCTAAAGTCCAACGGGCAGGTGATCAATCTGAACATATGCAGCGTTGGGACGCTGAGTTCCGCTATGGTGAGTCCAAGGGAGGTGTTCAAGAGCAGTATATTATCTAACGCTGCGGCTTTCATAGCCATACACAACCATCCGAGCGGAACGCCTGTTGCCAGCGAGGAAGACAAGACCACAACAAAGAGGCTCCAGGAGTGCGGCCAGCTGATGGACATTAAGATGCTGGATCATATCATAGTGGCAGGCGAGAGCGGCGAGATGATGAGCTTCAAGGGTACAGGCTTAATGGACGAGATCGCAGCATTTAAGCCATCTATGGCAAGAGAAAGATAAAGTAAAGTGAAATCGAAAGGAGAAACCACAATGGATAACAAGAAGAATGAAGTGACATTTGAGATCGTAGAATCTATAGGAGTCATAGCAAAGAACCCGTCAGGGTGGCAGAAGGAACTGAATATGGTGTCCTGGAACGGCGGTCAGGCAAAGTATGACATCCGCGACTGGGATCCGGAACACCAGCATATGTCCAGAGGCATAACACTCTCAGAGGACGACATGAGCATAGTGAGACAGCTTCTGGACAGCAGGACTGGTAGGAACAATATCCAGAATAAGGAGATGAAAGACAGAAGCTGGGAGAGGTAGTAAATTTATAACATTTACTTATGGCCCTGTGGTATAATAATGTATTATAGGGCCATGTATAGAATCGTGTGGAATATAGAAGTTCAGTAAAGAGAGGTATTTCATGAGTAAAAACAATCAAATTACAAAAGAGAGTATCGTGAATGATTGTTTCTCATTGTTTGATGAGCAATTTACGATCGCTGATTTTACGGCCTCTATTGAACGTGCAAACCAAGAATCTAATGAAGTTTTGGATTCGGCAAGGACTGCAATAAAAAAGGCTCTTTGCAATGACACAGACGAAGATACAAAATATGTTGTTGATATGGGGTCCGAATTACGAGATAAGATTGAAAAAGGCGAAGTAAAACTTGTCCATAACTCTGACGGTTATTTATTCGCTCAACTAAGGCAGGGGAATGGTCGATATGGGAAAAAGCTGGCTATTAAGGAAGAACTGCAGGAAGAAAGAATATCTGCGGATGCACTGCAACTTGCATTGCAAATGGATGCAATCAAAACTCAGCTTGACACTATTATTAGCACCATGCAAGAGATAGAAGGACGAGTGGCTGATGTAATACAGGGACAGCGGAATGATAGGGTTGGTTTGTTTTACAGTGGGCTAAGTTTGTATTATGAAGCAAAGACTATTAAAGATGATGTGTTGAAGAAGCAAATCACAGCACAATCATTAAAAGCAATAAGTGATGCGAATTCTCAAATGATTCAAGATATACGTTCTAGCATACAATATTTGATTACAGAACAGTACCAATCAGAGAAGAATAGCATGCAACACGTTGATGAGCATATTAGCATTATTAAGCAGTGCTATGATATTGTTTATAGGGCATCATTTTTAAAGGCTGAAATTTATCAAGAAAATGGAGAAATCGAATCAATGCTGACGGCACTTGATGAATATGGTAGATTTGTAGCAAACATGATAGCTCCTTACGTTGGAAAACTAAGTGAGCTTGATAAGGATAGTGTGTTTATAGAGAAGGGTACTTGGGGAACTATTGCAAATACATTAACTGGTTGTAATGAACTTAAAAAAATGATTAGTGGAAACGAAGGATATTTACTGAGTTTAGGAGGAAATCAAAATGGCTAAAGACAGAAGAAAAAAGGGTTGTCCAAATGAGAACTGCAAATTGCATAATAAAGTCAAACAAGACATTGCCGCAAATTATTGTCCAAACTGTGGAGAGAAACTGATATTTATATGTGCTAATAATGGGTGTTTCAATGAAATTGAAGAAAGGGGCCAAGAGCATTATTATTGCGATCGATGTGCCGGAGAAAAGAAAGACAGAAAACAGAAACGTAAAGATACAGCGAAAAAGTATGCAATGAGAGCAGGTGGAGTTGTGGTAACCCCAGTTGTGGTGGCTGGTGCAAACATCATAAAGGAAGTATCAAAAGATGGGCAAAAAGCTGCTGCAAAGGCGGGAGTGGAATTTGTAGAGAATGCAGTTAAAGCGGTAGTAAAAAAGTGAGGGATGCTGGCATTATTGTAGATTAATATGGCTTATTACATTGGACGCTTAACGGCGTCCTTTTTTATGTGGGAAGGAGAATATGAATGCCATATTATGATAAAGATCAAATCGCGAAGGCGCGGGAGATGGATCTTCTGACCTATCTCAGGCTGTATGATCCGGGGGAGCTGGTCAAGGTATCGGGTGAGAATTACTCTACTAGGACTCACGATAGCATGTCCATATCACACGGCAAGTGGATGTGGTGGTCTAGGGGCTTTGGCGGGGCATCGGCACTGGATTATCTGGTAAAAGTAAGAGGCCATCCATTCACTGAAGCAGTGGGGAAGATACTGAACGAGGAGAGCAGCGGCTCTCCTATTTTTGTGCAACAAAGGGAAGAAACTAAGGTGAAGAAACTTCTTTTGCCGGAGAAGAACGACTCAAATGATGTGGTCATCGGCTATTTAACGGGCAGGGGCATAGACCGCGGTCTTGTGGAGGAATGCATCGCAAAGGGCATGATATACGAATCTTTGCCTTATCACAACTGCATATTCTTGGGATTCGATGACGAAGCCGAAGCAAGGTACGCAAGCTTTCGCGCGAGCAAACCTGAGAGGATCATGGGCGATACCGCCGGCAGCGACAAAAGATATAGTTTTTGTATTAAAGGAACGACCGGCATAGTGCATGTCTTCGAGAGCGCCATAGACCTTTTGTCTTTTGTTACACTAGAAAAACTCAGGGAAGGCATAGCACCCCGAGACAATTTATTATCCCTGGCGGGGGTGTATCAGCCCAGCGCGGATCCGGCCAGATTCAAGATACCCCTGGCACTCAGCCGATTCCTGGGAGCCAATAAAAACATATACGAGATCGTTTTGCACCTGGACAGAGACAGGATCGGAAGCAGCATGTCTATGGCTTTGTCGCGGGCCCTTGGCGATGGTTACCAGATCAGAGACGAGCCGCCGAAGTTCGGCAAGGACATGAACGATGAGCTGATGCATGTGCGTCAGAAGTTAAAAGAAAGAGAGGTTAAGAGGAAATGAATAATGTAAAAGAAACGGAGGGGCTTATCAATGTATTGCTGGTAAAGCCGGGAGAGGAAGCGAAGATGGTCGAGATTAATGATAACCTTGAGTCCATGCAGAATGCAATCGGAGGCATGATAGAGGAATATATGCCATTCGAAGATGACGTTGCCATAGTGTGCAACGAGGAAGGAAAGCTCATGGGACTGCCTCCGAGCAGAGCGATATATGGTGAAGACGGACGCTTGATGGACGTTATGTCAGGCACCTTTTTTGTCTGCTATGCACCCATAGAAAGCGAGAGATTCCTGTCGCTTCCAACCGACTTGGAGAAGAAATACACCGAAATGTTCAAGAGCCCGGAAGAGTTTTTCAGGACTACTGAAGGAATAAAAGTGGTCAAGATAGAGCCTAAGGGAAGAGAAAAATCAGCAGGGATGGAAAGGTAGACAGCAGGGAAAGTGTTTCCGCTATCTTTAGCAAGCAAAGCATTCAGGAGTACGTACTCCTTCACGCAGGATATGCAGGGGATACCCCTGAGACCCCGGGCGCAGCATGCCGCTGCGCCTTAACTTACAGAAACAGAAAGGACAGGCAAATGAAACGAAGCATAAAGAAACAGATATGGATGAACAAGAAGGAAGCAGAGGATCTTAAGAAGAAGGCGAAGAACGCCTGCATGACGGAGTCAAGATATATAAGGATGCTCATTGCAGGGTTCATCCCAAGAGAAGCGCCGAGCGACAGTTTTTTTGCGGACATGGACAAGCTTCGCGCACTTGGTGATGAACTCAGCAGAAAGGCAGGCACGCATTCGGAAGAAGCAACGTCGATCCTTGAGGATGAAGCCAAGAGCCTCCACTTGCTCCAGGCAAAGATAGAGCGAGAATATCTACGACCTGACAAGGTGGATAAGAGATGGCAGTAACGAGGATATGGCGGATAAGAGGAAACGCATCCGCACCGCTTGCTTATGTAGAGGATACTGAGAAGACGAAGAACAGGGGAACTGAACCGGCAGCAGATGATAAAGCACTTTCTGATGTCATAGACTACGCGTCGAACAGAGAGAAGACAGACCTGCAGTTTTATACCACAGGTATCAACTGCAATGTGACCGCCGCCAAGGATCAATTCGATACGGTCAAGATGAGGTTCGGTAAAGAGGGAGGTATAGTTGCCGGTCACTGCTACCAGAGCTTCAGGGAAGGCGAGGTATCAGCTGCGGAAGCACATGAGATAGGAGTCGAACTGGCCAGGGAATTATGGGGCGACCGATTTCAGGTGATAGTGGCGACGCATCTTAACACCAAGCACTTCCATAATCATTTTGTATTCAATTCAGTCTCATTTTGCGACGGCAACAGGTTCCACTTCTGCAATGAAGCATATAGGAACCTGCGCGAGACATCGGATAGAATTTGCAAAGAGCATGGCCTGTCCATCATAGAAAAGCCGGAAGGGAAAAGATTAAGCATGAACATTTACAAAATGGAGCAGGCAGGAATGCCGACAAGGTACAATATCGCAAGGCAGGCCGTAGATGAGGCCGTATCGCTTAGCCTGAACATGGAAGAATTTGCGGGCGAGCTAAAGAAACGCGGCTATGTCTGCAAGTTGGACCCGAAGCATAAGTACTGGTCTATTGTACCTCCGGGCTGGAACAAAAGCATAAGGACCTACAGGCTCGGTGAGGAGTATACCAAAGACAGGATCATGGAGCGTGTATACGGCAACGACCCATCAGTCAGGACAGAGCGGATCAGGCAGGCGTACAGAACGCCAAACAACTACAACCTGAAACGCAGGATAGATAAGATCATGGGAAGGACGGGACTTGAAAAGTTATACCTTCGGTACTGTTATGAGCTTGGCTATCTGCCAAAGTACACACAGAGACCGACCAGGCTCCACATAGTTTTGAAAGAGGATCTGCTAAAGTGCGATCTGTACAGCGAGGAAGCAAAATTTCTGGTGAGACATAAGATCGAGACCGATGCAGACCTTGGAAGTTTTGTGGCAGGGACAAAGGGTACTGTGGAGAAACTCACAGGCGAAAGGGAAGAACTGAGGAAGATGGTAAAGCGTAATATCAGCGAGCCTGACCGCGGCGCAGCCAAGGAAAAGATGAAGGAACTAACAGAGCAGCTCAAGGGATACAGGAGAGATCTCAGACTTGCAGGAGACATTGGAGAAAGATCCAAAGTCATGGAGAAGAACATTGAGACAGTAGACAGAGAGCGCACAGAAGTGCGAGAAAGGAAAGGAGTGAAGAGCATATGAATCCGGGAGGAGATGCAGCAGAACAGGTAGTGAGGATGTCACTTGAAGGAGTAGAGGTCGCTGCCAGGATAACAGGCACAGGAGCCAAGAACATAGCGATACTTCTTGCAGCGGTGCTGAAGGAAGAACAGAAGACGAGAGGCAAGGCCAGGATGACCAACATGCTGAAGTCTGGGAAGGAACTGAAGGTCTATTCCATAAGACAAAAGGATCTTAAGACCTTCGCCAAGGAAGCAAAGAGATACGGAGTTTTGTACTGCGTGCTGAAGGACAAGAACAGCAAGGACGGCGATGCAGTGGTGGATGTCATGGCAAGGGCTGATGACGCATCGAAGATACAGCGTATCACTGAGAGGTTCAGATTTGATACTGTGGACAGGGCAACTGTAATAGGCGAGATCGCAAAAGAGAAGGGGACGAAGGCCGAGCCATCAAAGGCCGCGGGGAAGATGATACCAAACCCCTCACGAGCGCAGACAGAGAACGTGCCTCTGTCAGAGCGCAGCTCGAAGCAAACAAGCCGTTCAGGATCAATGAATGGCGGAAGCTCTAGGGAATCCGTCAGAGAAAAGCTGAATGGATACAAAAACGAGGCGGAAAAGTCCAAGGCAGCCAGGACTAAGACCAGGTCAAAGGGAAGCCGCAGCACAGCACGTAAAGCACCAAACAAAAATAAGGCGAAAGGCAGGTAGATGAAATGGACAGAAAGAGGATATATCTTACGCTGGAAGAATATGAAAGGAACATCATATTCACGGCGCTGAATGAGATGAGGAACGCCATGATCGCGGAATCACGCCCCACTGATCCCGTGGACGACCTCATGATCAAGGTGGACAGCGCAGGCGGAAAGAGATCCCGCGTGGCGGAAGGGAATGCACTTGAAGGATACAGATAAGCGCACTATGCTGATATTTTCCCTCTGCGGTTTTATCCCGGTGATCTGGGCAGCACTTAAGATCGCGCCCTACACGGATGAGAACGTGCTTGATATCATGACAAAGATGGATATGATATTTTCTGATCCATATCATTTGAAGCTAACAGAGAACAGCCTGCGGGTCGTTCTTATTTTTGTGGCTGCATATGTCATGGGCATCGGCATATATTATTCCACCAGGAGAAATTACCGCAGAGGAGAAGAACACGGCTCAGCATCGTGGGGCGATGCTGCTGCCGTGAACAAAAGATATGTGCAGAAGCCGCCTGAAGCAAACAAGATCCTTACGCAGCATGTGAGGATAGGTCTTGACGGAACAAAGCACAGAAGGAATCTGAACGTGCTGGTCATAGGCGGATCCGGCGCAGGCAAGACGCGGTTCTACTGCAAACCTAATCTCATGCAGGCCAATACTTCCTTCGTTGTGCTTGACCCGAACGGAAAAATTGTTTTACTATAATTATGCAAGTGCAGTTCATAACAAAAAGATAAATGTAGAAAGGAGGCTCACAAATGCCTAAAACACGGGGCTTTGACAGATATACGGCTCTCTATGAAAGACTGTCAAAAGATGATGATTTGCAGGGCGAATCCAACAGTATTTCCAACCAAAAGGAATACTTGGCGGACTACGCTCGTAGAAACAGCTTTATCAATATCAAGCATTATACCGATGACGGTTATACCGGGCGTAACTTCAACCGCCCCGGATTTCAGGCAATGCTTGCTGATGTGGAAGCCGGAAAAGTCGGTGCGATTATCGTAAAAGATATGAGCCGATTTGGAAGAAACTATCTGCAAGTCGGCTTCTACACGGAGATACTCTTTCCGCAAAAACAAGTTAGATTCCTTGCAATTAACAACAGTGTGGACAGCGATAATCCAACCGACAATGATTTCACTCCGTTCTTAAATATAATGAACGAGTGGTATGCAAAAGACACAAGTAACAAAATCAAATCCATTTTCTTATCAAGAATGAGTGAAGGCAAACGATGCAGTGGCTCAATTCCTTATGGATATAATCGCCTGCCGGAAGATAAGCAAACACTTGTTATTGACCCTGTTGCTTCAAAGGTGGTTCTTCATATCTTTGAGTTGGCGGCAGAGGGTAAAAACCCTCCTGAAATTGCACGAATACTGACCGAAGAAAAAACACTTATCCCTTCGGCTTATACTTTGCAGTATCACCCAGAGCAATGCAATATGAAAGCTGAACTCGGTAATTGCGAATGGAGCAGTAATTCGGTAAGAGGTATGCTGAACAGACAAGAATATCTCGGTCATACTGTTTTGAGAAAAACTATTGCAACCAATTTCAAAACAGACCAACGCAGATTTAGCACCGATGATGAAAAACTGATCTTTGAGGACACCCACGAAGCAATTATCACGCAGAAGCTATGGGATAAAGCACATCAAAGATTACAGCACACCACAAGGCAATATTCACACGAAGAACTGCTTGAGGGTTGCCTGTTTGCCGGATATGTATTCTGTGCTGACTGTGGAAGAAAACTGGCTTTTGAAACACATTACTACAAGAACGGAAGACGATATTACAGTTTTAGATGCTCAAATTACACGAATAAACGGACTAAATGCACACAGCACTATGTTTCTGAAAACAACCTGTTACTGCTTATCCTACACTTGCTTCAGCGTATTACGGAAAGGATAGTAGAAGATGAAGATGCCTTTTGTGCCTTGCTGAAAGATAAATGGCAACAGCAGAACAGTGTTGCTCCGAAGCAGAGCAAAAAGGACTTGATTGAATCTCAAAGGCGATTTGATGAACTTGACGGTCTTATCAGCGGTCTATATGAAAACTTCGTATCGGGCATACTGCCGGAACGACAGTACAAGTCTTTGATGATGAAATATGATACCGAGCAGACGGAACTTGAGGGGAAAATCAAACAGCTTCAAGATGATTTGACAGAGGTTAAGGTGTCTACCATAGATGCCAAACGCTTCATCAAAATTATCAAAAAATACAAGAATCCGCAGGAACTCACAAGGGATATGATTGTTGAACTGATAGATAAGATTGTTGTTTATGAACCTTCTGGAAAAAAGCCAAACCGAGAACAGCGTATTGACATTTACTTCAACTTTATCGGTCAGTTAGAACTTGCTTATACTGCCGATGAACTCTCAAATATAAGGAAAACCGCACAGCTTGAAGCTGAAAAGAAACAGGCTAAAAAGGCAGAGCGAGCCTACGAAAGAAACAAGGCATTCCGAGAAAAAGCAAAAGCGGAACGCTGGGAAGCAAACGACGGTCACAAGTTCGCACAGCGTATTTGCGAGCATTGCGGAAAACCGTATTACCCCAACAGCAGTAAACAAAAGTATTGCTCAAAGGATTGCAACTATGCGGCACGGCAGGAAACCGTCAAGGAAAAACGGCTTGCTGAAAAAGGTACTCACACCTTCACGCAAAAGGAATGCAAGATTTGCGGAAAGAAGTTTTGGCCGAGCAACGGACGAGAAGTTCTTTGCTCCGAGGAATGTAAGACGGAAAACCGCAGAAGAAAACAGCTTGATTATTACTATTCAAAACAAGAAAAGGAGAACGCACAATGGAACAGTTTATCACAGACGAGAGAACAGGCATCGAATACGAGCTTATCGGAGACTACTACCTCCCTTGCCTCAAAGCCCCGTACAGTCCGCCAATCGGCAGATACGGCGGACTGCGACATCGCTATCTGAAAGAGAGTAAGCGAGTGCTTTTCTATCAGCTTCTCACAAGCGGAAAGCTTGGTTATCATCTTGAGGAAATCGACAATTCGGCAAACGATATGTTGGAATTGCTTGTAAAGCAGATGGCAGAAAAGCAAGGCGTAACCGAGAAGCTGAAAGCCGATGATATGATGAAATGGGTCGGTCTTATGAATAACATTCGCTCCGCTGCCGAGGAAGTTGTGCTGAATGATTTAATCTATGCGTAGGAGGTAAGGCTTTATGAAGTTAAGGCTTGACAGCTTTTATCTGAATGCTCTTATAAACGGCTTGTATTCACAGCACACAGGCTATGACGATGAAACCAACGAGGTTATAGACCGCCTTCTTCTTCGGCTGGTAGATGAAAGCGACAAGCTGAAGCCAAAGCGGAAAGCAAAGCTCTCTTTTGAGCCGGTTGAAATGTCAGCCATACGGCGCAGCCTTTTTGACTGGCGAAATGAGCAATTACAAGCCGAAAAAGAAGTTGCCGTTGAGGTTATCAGCGAACTGCTTGAAAAGGTGTTATAACGAAAGACGAACTGCTATCAGAAACGATGGCAGTTTTTCTTTTTCGGGAAGTGTTCAAGAGGTCATTATGTTTTGGCAGTAGTCGAAGAAAATCTTAAATATTTAGGGGCTGTAAATACGAAATATTTGCAAACGCCAACTATTTGTATTGATTTTCTTAGAAAACACTGATATAATGTATCTTGTATTTTTATATGTGGGAGGAAACAGATGAAAATAAGTTACAACAGATTATGGAAACTTCTCATCGATAAAAAAATGAAAAAATATCAGCTTCGAGAACAAGCACATATAAGCAGTAATTCAGTGGCTAAATTGAGTAAAGATGAAAATGTTAGTTTAGATGTTCTTCTGAAAATTTGTGAAACATTGGACTGCGATATTGGAGATATCTGTTCGTTCCGTAAGAGTGATGAGGACAGTTCCGATGAGTAAAACCAAAGAGCAAATATCTTTTAATATGAAAATGGTAAAAAGCAAGGATACAAAGATAGAAGTGCCGCTACGCAAAGAACTATGGAGCAGAGGTTTACGCTATCGAAAAAATGTTAAAGGAATTATCGGCAAACCTGATATAGCTTTTATCGGGAAGAAAGTTGCTGTATTCTGTGACAGTGAATTTTGGCACGGTTATGATTGGCAAAACCGTAAAAATGATTTTAAGTCAAATCAAGAATTTTGGATACCTAAAATTGAACGAAACATTGAGAGAGATGTTGAGGTTACAACAGAACTTGAAAAACAAGGTTGGATAGTTGTTAGATTTTGGGGGAATGAAATTCAGAAAGATTTGATTGATTGTGCTGATAGAATAGAGAGGATTTTGAAGAACAGATGAACAACACATTTAAGTCTATTGATTTGTTTGCAGGTATTGGTGGTATTCGCCTTGGATTTGAAAACGCATTTAATAATAACATTAGCACAGTGTTCGTAAGTGAGTGGGATGAATATGCACAAAAGACATACACCAGCAACTTTAACGATGATTTCTCCATAGCCGGCGATATTACAAAGATTGATGAAAAGCAAATACCGAGCTTTGATATTTGCCTTGCGGGTTTTCCTTGTCAGGCGTTCAGCCTTGCCGGGCAAAGATTAGGCTTTGAGGACAACTATAAAGGAATGTGCAGAGGCACATTGTTTATGGATGTAGCAAGGATTTGCGAGTATCACAAGCCAAAAGTTATTTTTTGCGAAAATGTAAAAGGACTTACTATCCACGACAGAGGCAGGACATTCAAAATCATTTGCAAAACTTTTGAAGATTTAGGATATAAGGTTTTCAGCAAAATCCTTAATTCAAAGAATTTTGGAGTTCCGCAAAATCGAGAGAGAATTTATATTGTAGCATTTCGCAACGATATTGCACCTGAGGAATTTATCTTCCCCGAAAAAACAGATGATACAAAGAAGCTAATTGATATTCGTGAAGCAAAGCCTGCTCCTGCAAAATATTATTTGAGCGAAACCTATTGGAATACGCTTCTCGCACACAAAGCTCGACACGCTGCAAAAGGAAATGGTTTTGGATATGAAATAAGAGAATGGGACAGCATAGCCGGGGCAATTGTATGTGGCGGTATGGGACGAGAACGAAACCTTGTCATTGATAAAAGACAAAAGGATTTGACACCGACTACTCATATAAAAGGCAATATAAATAATCTTGGTATCCGAAAAATGACCCCGAGAGAATGGGCAAGACTTCAAGGCTTCCCTGATTCGTATAAGCTTGAATTGGCGGATACTCACTTGTACAAACAGTTTGGCAATAGCGTTACTGTAAATGTAATTGAAGCTATTGCACTTGAAATAAAAAAAGTATTGGAAAAGGTGGAAAACTGATATGATTATAGGCAGTAAAAACAAAGGCGATTGGAGCGAACTATATGTGCTCCTTTACCTGCTCGGAACAAGGAAATTATATGCGGCTGACGAAAGTCTTGAGAGGTTAGCAACTTTTTGTTTCCCAATTAACAAAGTTATTCGAGATGATACACCGGAGTCGCACGTTGATTTTGTTCTTGAGGGAATAGACACTGTAAAGATATACCTTAATTCAGAGTTATCAAGAACAATGTCATCGGAAGAATTCAAAAGCGAAGCGACTTCTTTGTACAATGATATTCTTTCCGGTAGCGGTTCGTTTGATATTCCGCACGCAGAAGAATTTTTGAATGACATCAAATTGGAAAGATTAGCAGCTCCGTCCACAGATATTACTGATATTAGTATGGAAGTTCACGACACGAATACAGGAATAGACCAAGTAATGGGTTTTAGCGTTAAGTCGTATATCGGTGGTGCGCCAACTCTGCTGAACGCTTCCGGAGCAACAAATTTTTCATATGAAGTAACCGGGTTAAGTGATGAGCAGATGACGGAAATCAACAGTATTGATACACGCACAAAAATTATGGATAGAATAGCCGCCATTATTAACTACGGTGGTACAATCAAGTATTATAAAACAATCAACGATGTTTTTGCCGGCAACCTTATGATGATTGATAGCAGAATGCAAGAAATGATTTCCGAAATACTTTTATATTCTTATAAGGAAAATGAGCTTGATTGCAAAGTCATAATTGAAGAAATGGAAGCAAGTAATCCTATGGGCTTCCCACGACAAGGAATTTATGCACACAATTTCAAGCAATTTCTTTGTGCTAAAGCTTTAGGAATGGATCCGTCAATCGAGTGGTCAGGCGAAGACGATGCAAACGGCGGTTATATTGTCGCAAAGTCAAATGGAGAAGTACTTGCCTATCACTTATATAACAGAGATAAATTCAAACAATATTTATACGAAAATACAAAGATGGAACGTGGCTCAACCAAACGACACAACTATGCAACTCTCTACAAAGCAGATGGCAGAATGTTCATCAACTTAAACCTTCAAATCAGATTCAAATAATATCTTACAAGCAACCCGAAAGCACCGTAGAAATACGGTGCTTTTTTCATACCCAAATATAACAAACCCATACATAACCGCAAGGTAGTACAAACACCTTGCCCTGTTTTCAAAGGGCGGTTACAGAGCGAAAAAGGCTCGATAATCGCCCCGAGAAATTACGCAAACAGGGCAATAGTGCGAACTGTCCTGCGGTTATTTTAATTTCAAGGAAAGGAGGCACACAATGCCACGAATGTCAAAGAAACGGAAACAGGAATGGGCACTGTTTCTAAACCATCGTAACCGCATTACCTACAATGAGCTTTGCCGTAAGTGTCAGCACGACTGCAAGCAAAGCTTCAGAGTATCAGTAATCGAATGCCCGAAATTTTTATCAAAAAGAAGGAGTGTCAAACAATGACTACAAACGAAACAAATTCAAATGTTGCTCTGGAGATTATCCGAGCAAGCGAAATCGAACCCAAAGAAGTGAAATGGCTCTGGTATCCCTATATTCCATTCGGCAAGGTCACGCTGTTACAGGGTGACCCCGGCGATGGAAAGAGCAAGCTGATGTTGTCCCTTGCGGCTCTGCTCTCAAAGGGTAAAGCGTTACCCTTTGTCGATGACGAGGACGCACTCGACCCGATAACAATTATCTATCAGACCACCGAGGACGATGCAGACGATACCGTTGTCCCCCGCTTCAACTCTGCGGACGGCAACGGTGAAAACCTTATCTTCATCAAAGAGGATTCCAAAAGTTTGTCCTTTGGTGATGACCGTATCAGAGAAGCCGTTGTCAAGTACAACGCAAAGCTTTTAATTCTCGACCCGATGAGTTCGTATATCGGTGAAAGCTGTTCAATGAACAATGCGAATGAAACAAGAGCAGAGTTCAATCACTTGATTGCCGTTGCCAAAGATACCGGCTGTGCAATCGTCATCATTGCTCATATGAACAAGATGAAAGAAACCAGTCCGCTGTATCGCACCAACGGCTCTATTGATATTGCCGGAGCTGCAAGAAGTATTCTCGCTGTTGCAAGGACAGCAAACAAAGAAAATCCGTCCGAGAGATATTTGGTGCAAGTGAAATCCAACCTTGCACCGACAGGCTCGGCAATCGTATTCGAGGTTGCCGAGAACGGCACAAATTTTCTTGACGAGGTTGAGTTGTCGGCAGACGATGCGTTCAGCTCACTCTCTCCGAGAATGGGCAGACCAAACGAAACTCTGCAAGCAGCCGAAGCAAATCTCAAAAACATTTTGAGTGACAACGGCAAAATGCTTGCCACCGATTGCGAAGCAATGCTTGAAGCAAAAGGCTTCAAGAAATCGACCATCAAGAAGGCAAAGAAAAGAGCCGGAGTTGTTTCACACAAGGAAGGCTTTTCTTGGTACTGGTCTTTGCCGATGGGCGATAAACCGAATGAAGAATTGCAGGAAGTCGCAGACGATGACGACCTGCCATTCTGACGGAGGTTTTAAGGAGGTCAAGGGGGAAACCCTTGCCCACGACATCTTTGCAGCCAAAGGCTGAAAGTGTCATAGTGGGTTACACACATTCAAGGAATGTTGTGTAACGGCGTACCCCTCTCTCCCTTGAAAGGAGGAACGAATGAGAGAACCAAATAAACCCGATATGAGCTGTGCCAGAGTGGACAGCTACAACGCTTCTGAAATCGGTGCAATAGAGCGACACAACGAGCGTAAAAACGATAGCTACGACAACATCAATGTGGAGCTTGACCGTATTCCGTTCAATGTTCACTACCGACAACCCGACGGACTTTCGTATATGGATACGCTCCGAAAAATGGAAGCAGACGGCAAAGTAACCACCCGTGGACTACGGCAAAACGCAACTTTGTTTGATGAAATCATCATTGATGTCAACACAATATACTTTGAAAGGCTCGGCGGATATGAGTATGCAAAAGCGTTTTATGAAGAAGCAGTTCACTTTGTCGAGAAGAAATTCGGCACTGAAAATGTCATCTCCGCAGTAATGCACGCCGATGAAATCAACAAGGCAGTCACCGAAGAATTAGGCAAACCAGTTTACCATTATCATCTTCACGCAGTCGTTTTGCCTGTGGTTGAAAAGGAAATATTGTGGAGCAAACGATGTAAAGACGAAGCACTTCGAGGAACAGTCCGAGAGGTAATTCATCAAATCAGTCACTCAAAAAAGTGGGCTTCCAATACTCCGATGCTGGACGAAAACGGCGATGTTGTACTCCGTCAAAACGGAAAACCGAAGTTCAGACGGTCATACAGTATTCTGCAAGATGAGCTGTTTGAGCATATGCAGGAACACGGATTCAAAGGCTTTCAGCGTGGCGAGCTTGGCAGTGACAGCGAGCATCTAACTTCATTGCGGTATCAAATCAATGCCGACAAGGACAGGCTGGCGGATTTACAAGAGCGTATCAAAGCTGAACAATTAGAGTACGAACCATCTCACGAAGCCTATATGACGGCAAAGGAAATAGATGAAGTCGGACAGAAAACAATTACGGGCAAATATACAATGACAAAGGAAGACTACGGAAAACTCACAGCACTGGCAAAGGAGGGTATTACAAGCCGTAGCACACTTAGAGATTTACTTGGTAAGGTTGATTACTACCGTGACTTGTATAATTCTGCTTCCGTAAAGCTTGAAAAGGTGCAGTCACTTTATGAGGACTTGAAAGAAAAGTGCAAACCATTTCTTGATGCAATGTCCCATTTTCCCGAATATGTATCGCTGTTTCTTAACAATGTAAAGGGACTGTTTGCCGAAAAGGACGCACAGGAACGACAGGCTCGTGAAGCAAAGGAAGCCCAAGAACGGCAGGCTCGTGCCGAAAGAGAAGCTGCCAAAAAAGCCAAATACAAACCAAAACGAAGTCGAGATAATGATGCAAGGTAACGCCTTCCATTACTATCCCGACTTTTTAACTTCTTCACCACAACAAATTAGGAGGAAAGAAAAATGTCAGACAAAATCACTTGCACAATTACCAAATCTCTCGCCGTCCTCGGTGAGAATGCCAAAGGCTACACCAAAGAAGCAAACCTTGTTTCTTGGAACAACGCAACCGCAAAGCTTGATATTCGGGAGTGGCACCCCGAACACGAAAGATGTGGCAAAGGTATCACTCTTTCGGAAAGTGAGGGCAGAAAACTAATGGAAGCTCTTGTCAAATTCTATGAAGCAAACGACAAGGACTAACCGAAAAGAATGTGGGGTATCTGGAAACGGATGCCCCTATTTTTATGGAAGGAGGGATTTCTATGGACGAAAAAGCAGCGTGCTTTGTCGAGAAAATCGGCGGTGTGACATTTTTGGTAAGTGTTAAGCCAGCCGAAAAAGCAAAACAAACAACCGACGAGTTCATCAAAGCCTTGATAACAAAGGAATGTTTGGCAATTGAAGCAGACTGTGCGTAAAGCACTTTTCTATTTTCAGCCCGATATTATGAACTTTTTGAAAAAATGTAGTGAAACCACTTGACAGAAAGGAGAATTGATAAGGTCGTGCGGAGGAATGCTCCGTGACAAAGGCTACGATGTAAAGGCACTTGATCTGATAGATATGGAGAAGAGTCACTGCTACAATCCTTTTGTCTATCTTCGCGAGGACAATGATGTGCAGAGACTTGTGACGAACCTGTTCAAGAGCACCACGCCGAAAAAGGCGCAGAGCCAGGATCCATTCTGGGATACGGCAGCGCAGATGCTGCTTCTTGCACTCATATTCTATCTTAAGTACAAGGCGCCTGTTGAGGAGCAGAACTTCTCGATGGTCATGGAGATGCTGAGAGCAGGAGATGTGGATGAAGAAAATGATCAGCCAAGTCCACTCGACAATCTGTTCTTTGATCTTGAGAAGACAGAACCTTACCATATTGCGCTCAAATACTATAGGGCGTACCGCTCGGGTGCCGCTAAGACTCTCAAGTCCATACAGATAACTTTAGCTGCGAGACTTGAGAAGTTCAATCTGGAAAGCCTGTCAAAGCTGACAGTGACCGATGAACTTGATCTGCAGCAGCTTGGAGAAAAAAAGACTGTGCTTTTTGCGCTCATACCGGACAACGACACCAGCTTCAACTTTCTGGTGTCTATTTTGTATACGCAATTGTTTCAGCAGCTCTTTGAGTGCGCTGACAAAAAGTACGGCGGAGCACTTCCTGTGCATGTCCATTTTCTTATGGATGAGTTTGCGAATATAAGCCTGCCCAATGACTTCGACAAGATACTTTCTGTCATGAGATCGAGGAACGTATCAGTCAGCATCATACTGCAGAACCTTGCGCAGCTTAAGGCGTTATTTGAGAAGCAGTGGGAATCCATCGTAGGAAACTGTGATGAGTTCGTATATCTGGGCGGCAATGAGCAGGCAACGCACAAATACGTCAGCGAGCTTCTTGGCAAGGAGACCATAGATACAAATACCTATGGAAGATCCATGGGAAGGAGCGGGAGCTATACTACCAACTGGCAGCTTACAGGCAGGGCGCTTATGACCCCGGACGAAGTGAGGATGCTGGACAACAGATATGCGCTGCTTTTTGTGCGGGGAGAAAAGCCGGTAAGAGATCTGAAGTTCGATATACTTTCTCACCCTAATGTATATCTCACTGAGGATGGGAAGAGCAGAGCCTTTGAGCATGGGACCGCTGACAGAGCGCTGTTCACCATATCGCTTACAGGCGATGCATTTGAAGCACTGAATGAAAGCGAGACAGAGGATGCGCCGGAAACAGGATATGTACTGCTTTCGGAAGAAGACGTTGAAGATGAGATGAGAAAAGAAGAGATTGGAGATGGTAAATTTGAAGAAGATACAGGAAAATGAAGAATTGGATAAGGCCAAGAGAAGAAGCAGGAGAGCATTCATAGTATACAGCGCTCTTGTGTGTTCACTGACTATGGGAGCTGCAACATGCTTTGCGGCAGGAAACCCGATAACGGTCATAAACAATCTGTCCACATTCATATTCAGTTTGATAAGAGCCATAGGACTCATATTGCTTGGATTCGGCATAGTGCAGGTGGGCCTTTCACTGAAGTCGCATGATCCGAGCCAGAGAGCCAACGGATTTCTGACACTTGCAGGCGGTGTTATAATCACGTTTGCAAAGGAAATATTGAATACGATAGTTGGGTAAGTTCGCTATTTGCGAAATTTAATTGTTGACAAGCAATAATATATCAACTATAATAAGGGTGACAGTTGATGATACAAGCATTGTATTTTGGTCGAGTCCCATAAATAGGAGTGCATATGCACTTGAGGAGTAAATGATACTCTACTTTGTAGGCCGGACGATGTTGATCGTATGCATCGGACCGCACCGAAAAGCACTGCGAAAGCGGGACGCTCCGCAGTGCGCAATGTGTTAGATAGGCTTGTTCTGTATGCACCAATCTTCTTGCGGGACAGAGGTCACAAACTATACTAGACCTCTAAAGGAGATGAGTTCATGAGTAATAGAAATGAACAGAAACTGTCGATACAGAACGATAAAAGCGCATTCAAAAGTACTGGAAAAACTGAAAAAACTTCCCGCGAGAGAATGTTCTTGTTGGTGTTTCGTGGAATCGAAGCTCTATGGAAGCTTGTACAAATTGTACAGAGTTTAATGCAGTTTTTCCAGTAGAAAGAATGTTGCAGAAAAAAGCCTATCTAATTTTTGGAAAAAAGCCAAAAGGCAAAATATATATTTGTAAAGAAAGGGAGTGAAAATGATGATAGGAGATATCCTGAAAAAAACAAGGAACATTTATGGATATAAGGCATCAGAAATGAGTGATAAATTAGGGATTTCGAAAAGCTACCTTTCGGAGATTGAAAATAATAAGAAGAAGCCTTCTTTAGACCTACTGGAGAAGTATTCTGATATATACGGTATTAAGTTGTCTTCGCTAATACTACTTTCAGAAAACTTTGATGAAGCGGATAAGGGTAATAATGGCGATATGTTTATTAGAAATATGATGGCCCATTGGATCGATAGAATGGCGCCAAACTCGGAGCAAGAATAATGGTGAAAAAATACTCTATTGAACAAAGTGCATTATATAAATGTAGATCATTGCGAAGATTAAATACGTTGTTATTTTTGGATACAGATAGTAAGCAAATTGCAGATATAAAAAAATATTACAGCTTTGAAATTAATAAAAAGGACGGGATAGCAAAACGAAAGATAACTGCGCCCACAAAGAAATTAAAAACCGTACAAAAACGAGTATTGTACTTGTTACAGAGAATTGAACGACCAAATTGGTTAATATCTGGAGAAAAGGGAAAATCATATATCGATAATGGAAAAGCTCATATATATTCGAATTATTTTTTAGCAATGGATATAAAAAGTTTTTATGATAATTGTAATAGGGAATACGTGTTTAGATTTTTTAAAGATTATTTGCAAGTTAGCGGAGATATAGCAGGGATATTGACTGATATCGTAACATATGATAATGGTATCCCAACTGGATGTCCAACAAGTCAACTGATTGCTTATTATGCATATGGAAAAATGTTTCGCGAAATAAGTGAAATAGCCCAAAAGTACGAATGTATATTCACGTTATATGTGGACGATATGACTTTTTCTTCGCAGGAACATTTCGATGATAATTCTATGAAAAAGGAAATAGATTGCACTTTGAGAAAGTATGGGCATAAGCCTAAATACAGCAAAATGAAATACTATTCTCACGGAAAAGATGTTCTAATAACAGGTACTGTAGTAAATCGAAATCATGAACTCAAGATTCCAAATAAATTGCAGAAGAAAATCTATGATGGATTTCAGAATGTGAAAGATGTTGATATTAAAGAGATGGACTGCAATAAGAAAAAAGAAATAGCAAGTTTAAGAGGAAAACTGCAAGCCGCTAAAAGCATAGAGTGCAATAAGTTCTCTGATATCAATAAAATAGTGGGTAATATAGAAAAACAGTAATTGCCACAAACATTACAAATAGTGATATTACATAAGTTGTCAAAATGCAGGCAACTTATTTTTTTGTGCAAGAGAAAGGAGGCAGATCGGTGAAGTCAATCAAATATCGAAAAGGAACAGGAGGTGACGGATAGTGTCAGACAACTGGGTAGTACAGAACCTGCAGAACTCGCTTTCAACATGGAATGAAAAACTGGCCGAAGTATGGCAGCTTTTAACGCAATCACCGGATAACTTCAAGGGCGGGAAAATATGGGACGTGATCCTGAGTATCAACGGAGCAGTACAGGCGATCGGCCTTGCACTGCTCGTTTTGTTTTTCCTGGCAGGTATGGTGAGGACCAGTGCCTCGCTTACAGAAGTCAAGAAACCTGAGCATGCACTGAAGCTTTTCCTAAGATTCGCTATTGCTAAAGCCGTCGTGACCTACGGACTTGAACTCATGCTTGCGCTTTTTACTATCATCCAGGGAGTGATCAGTACGATCATGAAATCATCCGGTATAGGGGGCGTGAACAAGACGGTGCTTCCGCAGAAGATGATAGACGCCATAGAGGACTGCGGATTCTTTGAGAGCATACCTCTCTGGGCAGTAACACTCATAGGAAGTCTGTTCATAATAGTGCTGTCGTTCATCATTATTTTGACGGTATACGGCAGGTTTTTCAAGCTGTATATGTATACGGCCATAGCACCAATACCGCTGTCGACCTTTGCAGGGCAGCCAACGGAGCAGATAGGAAAAAGCTTCCTTAAGTCATATGCGGCAGTATGTCTTGAAGGAGCGATCATAGTGCTTGCCTGCATCATATTCAGCATGTTCGCATCGAGCCCGCCTGTGGTGGACGCTGATGCAGCACCGGCTGCAATGGTGTGGAAATATATCGGCGAGCTTGTGTTCAATATGCTGGTGCTTGTGGGCGCAGTCAAAATGAGCGACCGCATAGTCAGAGAGATGATGAGTCTGTAGGAAAGGAGACCAACTATGAATAGTCAATAGAAAAACAGAAAAAGCTTTAAAATAGTTTTGAAGTAAAAGAGAGTACAACAAATAAAGCATCAACAGG
>NZ_SNXO01000024.1 GCF_004362975.1 Aminicella lysinilytica
TCCAAAGAACTACCTGAAAACTGCTTCAAAACCAAATAGCCTTAGCTAAAATCGCCGCCCTTCCGGGCGGCCTAATTATTATCCAGTACATGTGGTTTACCACTTACCAACTTTCTGCTACTGATTTCATTGATACTGTATCATTTAAACATTTTAAAACATATAACCAAAGCCTGTTAGTGGTACGTTGATATTTTGGAACTAGAGGGATGTGCTCATAGAACCGTTTGCCACAGGTTTTGCATACATGCCTTCGTTTATGTATTCTAAGGATAGTATTATTGCCAAGGATTGGAATATCCTTGACATCCTGGATACGATAGTCGTGAACTTTGGAAGTCTCATCACCACATCTAGGACATTTATGAATTCTTTGTGCCATTTTAAATTCTACAATCTTAGAGTCTTTAGTATTTTCGATATTTAATAAAATTACCTCTTTTAATTCTAGTAGTTTTTCTGTATAATTTGTATTGAGCATAATGCATACCTCCGTTCTGTTGGGTTTAGTCACTATAATTGTAACTGAGATTGCACTTATGCTCAATTTTTTTATACTAAAAAATGCTGGTGAAGGTGAAAATTAATTTCACCACCCCAACATTTATTATAGAGCCTTTTTTGTGTCTATTTATCTAAGTACTATTTTATGCTCCTTTTACAAGATAAATCCTCTCATTGTCAAAATAAATATCTGATGTATGATTATAAATTTGTATCATATCAGCCATTCTTTTTGTGAACACACCAGTTTCAGGATTGCTTATTTCAGCAAATAATCTGATCACGTTTTGCTCGTTTCCAAGGGCATTCTTTTTTATGTTATCTCCCATATCTTGAAAAAATTCATCAGCTGTTCCTTTTTTTACAACTGGTATAGAACCGATAGTTTTTCCTATAAAGTTGCTGGCAGTTCCTACGTGCTTTAGTATGTTGCTTTCAATAGATGAGCTACTTATATTTTCTAGATAAACGGAGCATTTTTCAAATATCATCCTATAGGTTTCAGCAAATTTTTCAATTTCTTGTTTAATTCCAAAAATATATTCTTCTTTAAAGTTTCCACTAAGCATAATTTCAAGTAAAGAGGATAGTGAAAATGTAAATAAAGATAATCTGTAATACTTAAATTTTTTTAATAGTTCACTGAGTTTCGTCTTAACATGAGCTTGAACCAAGAGAAATTTCTTTCCATCAAGTGTAGCACTAATCTCCTTTTGATATGAGATCATATGAGCCCTGGCGGTTCTCTGGATATCACTTACCATCTTATGGTTGCTAGATATAAATTTATCGTTATCCCAATTGTGTTTATATTTTGTAATGATGGAGATAAGTTGCTCAACATCGGCTTCCACAGTCGATTCTTTTTCAAATTCAATAAGTTGAAAAATCTTCTTTTGGGTCTCTTGGATATTATTAAGTTGTTGTTCAATAGAGTATAAAGCAACCGCCATCATTATCATTGCTGGATTTATAGCAGTGACAGCCTCTGTGGTTGCAGTTAATGGGCCAGCTTGAGACAATTTTGCCATCTTAGATGTTCCGTCAGCAGCTTTTATTGCACCCCAATAAGTTTTATTTTTTGCCATTTTTAATATATCACCAGTAGCTAAATTTTTAACGGTAAATAAGCCTTGCATGTCAATTGATGTTGTTGTAGTTACTGTTCTGAGTGATGGAAGGAGGGATGATACCCCTGAGCCTAAGGTAGCTAGTTCAGCTATTGGTATACTGATTGTATTAAGGTTTTTAATATTAGTTGTGGTATCTAATAGCAGGTCCTCTGTTATTTGAATCAAATTGCTCTTATCTTCATTTTCCTCACTTGATGTTACTTTTGAGTTATTAATTTCAACTATATCGCCCATAATTAACCTCCAATCAAAAGATATAATTTTTTAGATCCTTGTACAAAAGTTTAAATAATAGAAAACTATAATTATTTTTATGTCTATTTATCTTCTTCATTTTCTACCTTATTTTTGGCAACTCTAAACTTTCTTTCAGCTAAAGATTCCTTAGCTGCTTGCATATCATCAAGCTTTTGAACTTGTGCCATATATTCTTCATAAGAGGTATTTTTACTTCCCTCAGGATTAAACTCATAGTCTTCTCTTAAGCTATCAGGCCAATTTGCCTTCCAGTCCTCATATTCTTCCCAAGATATTTCTTCATCCATAAACTTAAACTGCATCTGTGTCCAGGCTTCCAAGGTTTTATCAATTTTTAAAATATTATGGCCTAGAAAAACCAAACTGTGGACTGGTGTACCATTGATATCCACTTTGCGAATCCCTATAGGGATGGAATCCTCTAACTTAAAGAGTAAACGGATTACTTCTTCAAAGTCATAAGGATAACTTGGATCTTTAAAATATTCAGGTTTAACATTTAGGGCTGAAGAAATATTATTTAGGACATCATCTTTGGGAGAACGAATATCAAGCTCATATTGTCTTATACGAACATCATCTAAATTTACTTTCTTGCCTAATGCTTTTTGCGTTAATCCACGTAATTCTCTAAATTTACGAAATAAATATCCAGAACTCATAAAAAACCTCCTTTAGAAACAAATATGCTACTAGATAAAGAATAACTTATAAAAGAGAAAAAGGCAAGAAAAAAATAATTTTAAAAAATACTTGACAGTAACAAAAATGTTTCGTATTATATAAAATATAAATAGAAACAAATATGTTACTAAAAGGAGGAAAAAGATGGATAAACTATTTTTAGATTCAAAGGAAGTAGCTAGATTATTAAATGTATCTCAGCAACAGGCTTATAAAATCATTAGGGAAATGAATAAGAAACTTGCTGAAGAAGGTTTTTTAATCTTGAGAGGAAAAATTAACACAAAATACTTTATGGAGCAAATCTACAAAGCAGAGGAGGGATCAAATGCCAGCATATAAAGATAAGAATACAGGTAAGTGGTATGTATCCTTTTATTATGAGGATTGGGATGGGCAGACTCAAAAGAAATTTAAAAGAGGCTTTGAAACAAAGAAGGAGGCCTTAGACTACGAAAAGAATTTTTCAGTTAAGATGGAAGGATCTTTAAATATGGTATTTGAAGATTTTTACGAGCTTTATAAGGATAATTTTAATAATTTAACTATTAATTTTAGAGTAATAAATAAAATAATTATAAAAACCATAGAGAACATATTAGTTGTATGTGCTAATCTAAAAATGGTCCATTAAAGCAAGAAATCCAGTTGAAAAACGGTCCACTTCATTTATCAAATATCCGAAATGAGGTATACTCATCTCGGAGGTGAAAAGGAGTGTTAATATTAATGGAAAAGTATACGATCATCAACATGAAGCGTAACGGCGTTTCAAGCAGATCCATTGCCAGACAGACTGGTATGAATCGTAAAACGGTAGATAAGTATTGGAACGATTACATCGAGAATCAACGCTTGCTGGAGCAGGAGGATGACCCAGAACTTATCAAAAAATTGCAGGAAGAAGTATCATCAGAACCAAAGTATGATATATCGAATCGGGTACCAAGAAAATACACAGATGAGCTGGACGGCTTTGTTGACAGCGTTCTTGATGAAGAAGCCGAAAAGAACAGACTGCTCGGCAATCATAAGCAACATCTGACATGCGTTCAGATACACGAACTTGCAATATCTGCCGGCTATGACATAGGGCGTTCGACATTGTCTGATTACATCAGAATAAAAAAGAACAAACGGAGAGAGGCATATATACGCCAAGAATATGAACTTGGTGACAGGCTGGAATATGATTTCGGCGAGGTCAAACTGGTCATAGGCGGTATTGCAGGTACATATCACATGGCAGTACTGGCATCGCCCGCAGCAAACTTCAGATGGGCATATCTGTATACGAATCAGAAGAAAGATGTATTCCTGGATTCCCATGTAAGGTATTTCGAAATGATCGGCGGAGTATATCGCGAAGTAGTTTACGACAATATGAAGAATGTAGTCACCAGATTCATAGGCCGAAATGAGAAAGAACTGAACGATGATCTGATAAAACTTTCGTTGTACTATGGCTTTGAAATCAATGTTACCAACTGTTTCAGCGGTAACGAGAAGGGCTATGTGGAATCCAGCGTAAAGAAGCTACGCAACGCTATTTTTTCCAAGAAATACAAATTCGACGATCTGGAAAGCGCACAGGCATATATGCTTGATAGATTGCAGGAGATAAACAAAGCCGAATCCTGTATCGATGATGAGAAGAAGTGCCTGCTTCCGTACAAACCGCCTTATGAACTCGGAAAGTTAACTAAACAGAAAGTCAGCAAATACAGTCTCATACAGGTGGAAGATAATTTCTACTCTGTGCCTGATCATTTGGTCGATGAATGGGTAAAAGTAAAAACATATCAGAGCGAGATAATGGTGTACAGCAAGTCAAGGATGATAGCCAGGCATAAAAAAATAGATGGCTCTCAACAGATGCAGATCGATATATATCACTATCTCGATACACTGAAGAAAAAGCCCGGAGCCTTAAAGAATTCCAAAGCCCTTAAAAGCAGAGCCGAACTTAAAACCATCTATGATACATATTTTACTAAAAAAACCAGAGAATTCATAGAGATAATGACAAAAAACACAGAAAAAAATTATGACGAGCTATTAGACATCCTGAAAAAGGCAGTTGACATAGATGTACACAGCACGGAGCCAAAAAAGATAAGTGATAATAGCATAGCGATAAATACACAGAATCAGGTAGAGGTACTTAGTGATATGTTCAGAAAAGGTGGTGCCGGATATGTCAATTAAAGATGATGCACGGTTCTTGAAACTATCATACACATTCAACAATTGTGAGGAGATGATCCGTGAGGCTGAGGATGTGAATCAGCCTATCGGAGAATTCTTGCAGGATCTGTTGGATCGTGAAGTAAATCTCAGGCTTGAGAACGGGCAAAAGAAAAGAGTAAGGTCTGCAAGGTTCCCGCAAAAGAAGTATCTGGTCGATTTTAAAACCGATCACTATGACAAAGAACTGTCACGAAAGATAAACTCATTGAAAAGTCTTGATTTCATACGGGATAAGGAGAACCTTATCCTCATAGGAAACCCCGGTACAGGGAAAACGCATCTGGCAACAGCATTAGGCATCGAAGCCTGTATGAACGGAATGACTGTGCTATTCACCAGTGTCCCAAATCTTGTGATCGAACTCAAAGAGGCCATGAGTCTCCAACAGGTCAGTCTGTATAAAAAGAAGTTTGAGAAATATGATCTTGTAATACTGGATGAACTTGGATACATATCATTCGATAAAGAAGGTAATGAGATATTGTTCAATTTGTTATCTAATCGTAACGACAGAGGCTCGATCATCATAACAACTAATTTGATGTTTGACAGGTGGCAGGAAGTTTTCATGGATCCGGTGCTGACCGGTGCCTTGGTCGATCGCCTTGCACATAGAGCGCATGTTCTGGATATGAGTGGCGATAGTTACAGGATAAAGGACACAAAAGAGTGGCTGGTTTAGTGGACCATTTTTCAATCAGATTGTGGACCATTTTTCAGTTGACATATACAATATTCAAGGATCCTTTGATGCTACACTAAAAGTGGAAATATGCATAAAATGGCAAATCATATGTCCGAAAATATGCAAAAAACGACGAGACATATGCCCAAAAATATGCAAAAAACGATGAAACGTATGTCTGAAAATATGCATTACGCCTTGACGCACTCCTTACAGCGGCACATAATGTTCTTAGTGAAATAAGAAATATCAGGCAGAGCACGCAACCCGAAAAACATATTGTAAAAGTCCGGACGCTGTGCTATAATTAAAAGAACAAATGTTCTTATAGCGCAGTACAAGAAAAGAGATTGAAATGAGTCTGGAATATATACCGGCTAAATCTATTGTTTTCGGTTATTCCAACGGAGACAAGTGGTTTGGCTGCAATTACAATATGAATATTTACAAGGGCTGTTGCCATGGCTGTATATATTGCGATAGCAGAAGCGAGTGCTATCACATTGATGATTTCGATAGAGTCAGGGCCAAGGCAAATACCATTGATATATTGAGCAAGCAGCTTGTTGGGAAAAGGCAGAAGGGTATCATAGGAACAGGAGCTATGAGCGATCCCTACAATCCTTATGAAGAGGAAGCCCGCCTGACCCGAGGAGCATTGGAACTGATAGACTTCAATTATTTTGGTATTTCCATAACTACCAAAAGCGCTTTGATAACTCGTGATATAGACCTGCTGGCCAGGATAAGAAGACATTCCCCGACCATTTGTCAGATCACCATTACGTCTGCATCAGATGAATTAAGTCGAATGATCGAGCCGAGGGTATCTTTGTCCTCAGAACGATTCGACGCGATCCGGCAATTGACCGATGCAGGGATCTACGCAGGCATTATGATGACGCCTATCTTGCCATTCATTAATGATACGCCGGAGAATATAATCGGGATAATTGAGAAAGCGCACCAGTGCGGAACTAGGTTCATTTACCCCGGATTCGGCGTCACTCTCAGGACAAATCAAAGAGACTACTTCTTCGAGCAGATCGATGACAAATTTCCGATGGTGAAAAGTAAGTATCTGAAACAGTTTGGGAATAATTATGTCTGCAACAGTCCGAATCACAGAGAACTTCGAAAGCTTTTTACATCTAATTGTAAGAAGTATGGTATCCTGTATAGGATGGCAGATATAATCAAGGCATACAAGTCAGAATATGAATGCGACAGCGAACAACTGTCAATGGAATTGATATGATAGATAGGAGTGGGGTTTATAAGATGAGTGATCATGGAGAAATAGTAATATATCAGGCCGAAGATGGGAACACGAGCATCGATGTCATGATGGAGGATGAGACAGTATGGCTTACGCAACAACAGATGTCCGAGCTATATCAGACATCAAAATCCAATGTAAGTGAACATATTAAACACATATTTGAAGAAGGCGAACTGGACGAAGTTTCAGTTGTTCGGAAATTCCGAACAACTGCTTCTGATGGTAAGAACTATAATATAACATATTATAGCCTTGATATGATAATTTCGTTGGGGTATAGAGTGAGATCTTCGATTGCTACCAGTTTTCGTAGGTGGGCAACCGAACGACTCAAGGAGTATATGATAAAGGGCTTCACCCTTGATGATGAGCGCCTGAAGGGAAATGGCGGCGGCAATTACTGGAAAGAGTTGCTGGACAGAATCAGAGATATCAGATCTTCGGAGAAGGTGCTTTACAGACAAGTCCTTGATCTATATTCGACAAGCGTAGATTACGATCCTCATAGTAATGAGTCAATAAAGTTTTTCAAGATAGTACAGAATAAATTGCACTTTGCTGCCCACGGACATACTGCGGCAGAGGTTATATTTGAGCGTGCCGATGCGGAGAAACCATTTATGGGATTGACTTCTTTTACTGGTGAAATCCCCGCTTTGAAGGATATAGGAGTAGCGAAGAATTACCTGAGTGAAGAAGAATTGAAGATATTAAATAATCTTGTGTCAGGATATTTCGATTTGGCTGAAATCAGTGCTATCGAGCATAGGCTAATGTATATGAATGACTATGTGACACAGTTGGATTTAGTGTTAAAATCAGGTGGCCGGGAGTTACTGTCCGATGCCGGAAAAATCAGTCATGATCAGGCTATGAGCAAGGCAAAGAAAGAATACGGCAAGTATCAGACAGCGACGCTTTCACCAGTAGAAGAAGCGTATATGGAAATTATTAAACTAGCAGATAGTGATGCAAAGAAGGGCTCTAAGAAATAGAATTCCGAGTTTGAAATAGGGAGAAGAGTATTGCATCAGACGGGAAGGTCAGCGATATGAGTGAGAAACCAGAGATATATTTCATCATAGATGGTAAAAAGATTAACAGGGAGGACGTCACCCTGGCGGAGAGGGAACGGGCTGTAATTGCTATTCAGTTAAGTGCCGATATAATGGCAGGTATGCCGAAATCTATGTAAAGTCAGGTCTATATACTTTGTATATAAGCGACGGCGAAGATGAAGCTTCTGTTACTTTTGATCAGAATAATATTATGTACTATCATAATTCAAAATACAAAATCAGCACGAGCGTTTATAGCAGGCTTAAGAAAATATATAAAACAACGAATCCAGCTACATAGCAATAAATCTAAAGCTGAGGAGAAAAAATGAGAATTGAAAAGTATGAAATAACAATCAGCGTGGGAGATTATCTGCGAGATTATGTCAATGTTGCAGAGTTCCTTGATAAATGTCGTCAGTGCGAAAACTAAAAAATATTCGTGCATATTTACACGAATATTTTTAAAAAATCAACACTAAATGACATGAATACTATATATAGATTATCTCAACTCCGGACAGGCTGACTGTCCCAACCAGTTTCAGCATAGGCGAGTCGGCTGTTGCAACGGCGCCCATACCCTTTTCTTCAACGGCGCCAAGGCTTACGCTAGTATGGTTCTCAACTTTCCATTCGCGGGGAACATACATTTCAACGCCGCCGAAGGATACGTCCAGGTGAACTACTGCGCTGGTCTGTATCTGCGCCTTGTCGAAGTAGACCTTGACTCCGCCGAAGTGGCAGACCAGATCCACGGTTTTCAGGTCCGCGGAATTTATGTACTTGACTGTAGCGCCGAAGCGGGTATTCTGTCTGACATTACTGTCATCGTCGAAATCAATTTCAGAGAAATCGAAGGGCTCGTCGTCATGACTCGATTTGTGCCACTTTTTTGGAGGGAATATAAGTGACAGACCGCAGGAACCCAGGAAAGCAACTATCAGCACCGTCCATGGGGTGAGAGTTTCGATGCCCAGCTGCCCGTCATATATTATGCAGAGAAATGCAATGGGGAATAATATGCCCCAATAATTCAGCGGGCGTATGCTTTTGATCATTATTACAGCCAGGAAAATAGTAAATATAATGGACCAGGCGCTTATGCCGCCTAAATATCCAAGCTTGCCTATTATGAGGAAAGCTGCTGCCAGCAGCAGCATGATCCCCCAGAAAATACTGTTCTTTTTCATTTTGTTCCTACCTTTCTATGAAGCGGTTGTCCAGAATGCACTTAAGTGGTTTGAAGTAATTTCTGGAAACATATACGATTTTATGTGTATGTTGGAATTCCACCTTGTCGTCCATGTAGAAAACCATCTGCTGGGCTTTGGAATCCATGGCGGAAATCATGCGTTGCATCTTGACGATATCCTCGGTGACCTCCGGGCATCTGATGTATATTTCACTCTCGTCGAGTGTTGTATCTATTCCAATCTTAATATTCATATCCCAATTATATCCAAACAATTTACGCCTGTCTACTGCTAACTTCAGTTAAAGCAGGCACATTCATAGTGATAAACATCTTTCTCGACCCTAGGGCCAGGGCGGAGGTCAGTACTACTACAACAAAGATTATAGCGGATATGTAACTACTGAACTGCTGATAGAGGATCCCGTAGATGGCCTGCCCCAGCGGCGTTGCACACATGCCAAGGCACATGGCGCAGGAAATGATTTCCCCAAGCATTTTCTCCGGCGTAATGATCTGGAGAAAAGCCATCATCTGCACTGAGAAGAATGAAGCCAGAGCCATCATGAGGAAACAACTTATTGCAATAGTAAAGTACGAGATCCAGAGACCGAAGTCGAAGAACATAACTATCGACATGGGTAGAAACATCAGGCCGCACAGCAGCAGTACTATGTGCTGTTTGTTGAGACCGATTTTCTTAGCCAGTACCCCGGCGAGGATGCCGCCGGCAAGGCTTCCGGCACCCATGAATCCTTCGATGTACCCGTACATGGAATTAGCCACTGAAGCAGAGAATCCCAGGTGCTGGGTGACGATCACCGGCAGACCTATCATGGCGCAGGAGCTGAGCAGCAGGTTGATGGCAGCCACAAGCAGTGAGCCTTTCAGGATAATCTTCTTCTCGTAAAGCATATAGTGAAAGCTTCCCTTTATATCGTTAAGCCCCATTTTGAAAATGTTCTCGTCATTTGGCTGCGGCGTGAATGGAATATTAATAAATATTTCCATAATAGCCGAAGCCAGGAAGCAGATTATGGAAACCACCAGGATAGGCATGATCCCGAAGAATCCGAATACAGCTCCGCCGATGACCGGCCCTACCAGCGATGACAGTGAATTGACCAGAGTCACCATGGAGTTAGCCTGGACGATCTGGGCCTTTGGCACCAGGACAGGTATGCTTGCCTGAACGGCAGGCTGATAGGCGCCCTGAATCCCGTACAGGATTATCAGCGTCACCAGGATCAAAAGTATGAGATCCATACGTCCTAGAACTAAGGTGGACCCCAGGGTCAGCGCGGCCGTAGTGAAATCCAATATGACCATGATGTTCCTTTTGTTCACCCGGTCTGCAAAAATTCCACCGACAGGCGCTGCCAGTATCATGGGCACGAATGCGCACGCCGACACCATGCCGAACAATGCCGCCGACCCTGTCTGGTTGAGCAGATACAACGGCAGTGCGAAGCGCATGATGGCATTCCCGAAGAGGAAAATAATCTGGCCGATCAGGACTAATATAAAATCTTTGTTCAGTAATTTCAAATCGATTCCTCCTTGCTTGCATTTGATGTCACTATTTTATATAAAGGGACGTTAATTGTAAATGGCTTTTGGGTGACAGGTAACTATTCGGCGGTAGGAGGTATGGATTTACGGCGCAATGTATGGTAATATGACAGAAACTACAGGTTGGAGGCGCGTATATGAAACGTATACTGTTAGTAGAGGATGATATGATGATAGGGTCGGGTCTGGTCTATGCCCTGGATAATGAGGGGTACCAGGCGACCCATTGCAAAGATATAGTAACAGCTGTCGCAGCCACCCTGACGGGCAGTTTCGACCTGGCAATTCTTGACCTGCAGCTGCCTGACGGGACAGGATTTGATATAAGCAGGCGGCTGAGAAACACTGACACCCAGATCATATTCCTGACCATAGTTGACGATGAGGACAAGATAGTAAAAGCCTTTGACGAAGGTGCGGCCGACTACATCACCAAGCCATTCAAACTGCGAGAACTCCTGGCCCGGGTCAGAAGAACTCTCAGCAGCGGCGAAAGCCAGGATATCCTTACCGTAGGAAATGTGACCATAGACACAGGGGCTGCCAGAGTGTTCGCCGGCGGCAGTCAGGTGGAACTGACCGCCCTGGAATACTCGCCGGAGGGATCGACGATTTTCATTGACAGCGGCGAGAATCCTATATACAGATGGATATCTATCACTGACAGCGGAGCAGGCATGGAGAATGTCCAATGCGCTAGGATATTCAAAAGATTCGAGTATTCTAAAAGCGAGAAGGGCCACGGTGATCTCACTTTCCGTAGGCGTGATACTTTTCGTAGCCTTGGGCGGTCTGGTGGGTCAGTCTGAAGGTATCCAGGACTACATGAAAATCAATATAAATGAGACAGTTATATCCGATTATTCGTCGGGCTACACGGAGAAAACCAACAAGACTACAGGCAGGAATGAAATCAAGTATTTGAAGCCCATAGACAGCAGACTTTGCGATAAGGTCGCAGAAAAGCTGAGCGACTACGGCGACACGGAAGTCTTTGGCATGGGCACCGACCTGGACACATATTACACAGAAGTGCAGAATTCCCTGATCAACGCCGACATCAGGTCACAGCTGAAGAGCAGAAAAGACCGGTCGGAAATGTCCGTGGAAATCATAACCCTGGACATTAAGAATTACGCCAAGATCTGTAAGGCTGCCGGCGTTCCTGCCGGGTCCGCGATACTTCTGATGCTCATAGGTCTGACCAACGTCATCAGCACCCTGTCTGACCAACGTCATCAGCACCCTGTCTGACCAACGTCATGATGCGCGCACGGGAATTTGCCGTTCTGCGGAGCGTCGGCATGACGCCGGAAAGCCTCAGATCCATGCTCAACTACGAGAGTATACTTTGTTCACTGAAAGCCCTGGCTATAGGCATACCAGTGGGTCTGGCCATTACCGTAGCCATCAACCTGCCCATCCGGTCCATGTTCCCGGTGTCCTACACACTGCCGTGGCTCTCGCTGATCCTATGCGTCCTGGTGGTTTTCCTGATCACCTGGGACACCGTCCGCTACGCCGTCCATAAACTGGACAGGCAGAACATCATCGAGACCATAAGAAGCGAGCAAATTTAGCAAAAATAACCGTAAAATTATGCGTTTGTGCGAATATATCCATAAGATACTGCTTGAACAAAAGGAGGACCTTATGGATTATATTTTGTCTGAAGAAATTGCCGAAGTCTGGGGCGTGTCAGTGCGCAACGTGCAAAGACTCCTGAGTGAAGGCCGCGTTCCCGGCGCTGTGAAAAAGGCCAATCGCTGGCTGGTTCCGGCTGACGCGGTGAAGCCTGACGATCCCCGCAGGCATAGGAAATCCGGGCACAAAAATAAGCCTTTGTATTATCTAGCGTCAATGGAGATACAACGGGCTGAGCCTCACGGCGCCATTCCTGGCGAGAGCCGCGAGTTTGAAAAGCTGGCGGAGGCAGACCTGGCTTACCGCCGGGGAAATCAAGGACCGGCGAAGGAATACTTTCTTTCAAAAGACGATTCCGATGAAAGCAAGCTTACGGCTGCCTGCCTGGCTACAGTAGCGGCCATTAGCTCCGGCGATTATGATACATATGATGAAGTGCAGGCCTATGTGGAAAGACTCAGAAAGGTTGGTTATGACGAGGCTTCTCTGTTGCTGATATCTCTGCCGGAAACTGTAGCAGCAGTCAGCATGTCCGCGCCGGGGATGACGCCACAGTGGCTTAAGAATATGGATTTTTCAATGTTCCCAAAGGATTTGACGCCTTTCCTGCTCAGCCTGTATATTCTGCATCTGAGAAATATTGGGGATGTGACCTCAGCACTGGCGGTCGCAAGGACATATCTGGCATTGCGTGAGAACGAGACTACCTTCAACTGGATGGACCTGAATGATCACATCGCCTGTGCCATCTTTCATTACGATCTGGGCGAGGAAGAACAGGCAGAAGCTTCCCTTTGTGCGGCCATGGACCTCGGCTTGCCCTGCGGCATGATCACGCCTTTCGCCGACAGTTTTACTACGCTTGGCAGCCTAATGGATAAGTGCCTGCAACGCCTATATCCGGAATATCGCAAGCCTGTAGAGGATCTTTGGGAAAGCTCGTTTAAGAACTGGATATCATTTCACAATAAATTTACCAGGGAAAATATAACGACACTACTTACTGCTCAGGAATACCAGATCGCATATCTGGCGGCTAAGGGGGCCACGTACAAGGAGATCGCCAAACGGATGCATCTGTCTGCAGGCAGAGTGAAAAATGTACTGACCGGTATTTATGGTAAACTCTGCATAGAAAAAAAGAGCCAGCTTAAGAATCTGGTCGTGTAAAAAGGCCCGTTTTTTTGTTGAAACGGCACTGTTATCAGCATACCATAGCATTTAAAATAGAGTAAATAAGTGGTTAAGTGTGCCACTCGAGTTACAGAAAAGAATGTGAGGGTATGAAAATGATTAATAATATTAGGATGAAGAAAGTCCTGACGGGGCTTCTGGTGGCTATGGTGGCATTTTGTATGATGCCGACTATGTCATATGCCGCAGGATGGGGAGCTACGGAGACCGGTGATTCAACCAAGGTGGGTTACAAGTTTCTAGGCGGTAATTTTAATTCGTCTATGTGTGAGGGCAACCGTTTCGCTTTACAGGATTATACTATTGGACATATCACATCACTGGGGGGATCCCTGAAAGATGTGAGACATGTAAACAAAGTTACAGTCTATGATGATAAGACTGGATTTAGCTTAAATACCAGTGGAGCATATGATGGCCAAGGCATGAAATTCATCCCTGCAGGTGATAATGTGTATTATATCCAGTTGGCTGACGGTGGGTATCTGAAGCGTACAGGAAAACCGGGAACTCTTGGAGTTACTACTACTACCAGTGAATCTGAGGCCACTCAGTGGCAGTTTACCTATGTGTCGGGAGAATATCATTACTGGTTGATCAGAGAAAATACTGCAGAATTCAATGCTTATCTTGGCACAGCAGAGGATGGACAGGGCGGATATTACATGGATTGCTGGAAGGATAAGAGAAACTGCTGCAAAATGTATATAAACATCAGAAGCGTGGATATGAGTTCAGACGGTGTATTAAATATGTATTATAATGGCGGCACGACACCATGGTATCATCACTACACAGCAGAGGAGATAGAAGCTCGCGAAGATACATACTCCTGCTCTTATGATCCTGATAAGCTGAATTTTTCACCACGGCCTGTAAGCAAGTTTGTGAAGGTTGTCGGATATAATGATGCTAATGGCGGAGTTACCAAGACGGTCGAGCATTTTGGAAACGGGGAAATGCAAGTGGTATATCGTTATACCCTTGAGGATATATACACAGGAAAGAAGGCAAATAAAAGGTTCAGCGTGTGCTTAACTGAGCATATCTGGGATGATGGCGTGATTACCAGACAACCTACATGCACAGATGAAGGCATCAAGGTTTATACTTGCGAAAAATACTCAGAAGATTTAAAGAGCCAAACGAAATTAAGCGATAAAAATTGCCTTGGACAGAAGGTTGAATCAATACCGGCCTTGGGCCACAGCTGGGGTAAGACTACTTATGAGTGGTCGTCAGATAACAGTAAATGCACAGCAACCCGTAAATGCACGAGAGATCCAGATCACGTTGAAACAGAGACTGTAAATACTACCAGAGCTGTGACGACTGAGCCTACATTCGAATCGGCTGGAATAATCACATATACGGCTACATTTAAGAACTCCGCATTCGGAACTCAGACCAAGGATGTGACCACTGAAAAAATCGGTCATGACTGGGGCGATGCAACATATGAGTGGTCAGCAGATTATACGACCTGCACTGCCAAATGCGTGTGCAAGAACGATCCGACTCATGTTCACACGAAAATTGTGAATACCACTAAGACGGTAGTGGTACCACCTTCTGCAGGAGTATCGGGCAGTGGCAGAGCAACGGCTGAATTTGATGATCCACTATTTGAAAATCAGTCAACCGATTATCTGATTGCAGCAGAGCCTATAACGCCGGTAGATCCGACTGAACCGGGAACCGGCGGGGCAACAGATCCGACGAACCCAACGGATCCGAGCACACCGACTGAACCGGGAACCGGCGGGGCAACAGATCCGACGAACCCAACGGATCCGAGCCCACCGACCGAACCTGGAACCGGTACCGGCGGCGATACAGACACTCCTGAGGATAATCAGACTGCAGATACAGATGTAGATACTGATACTGGTAACACTGGCAGCGGTGAAGCCACAGGCACAGATAAAGACAAAGCCACAGCCGTTGACACCAATGCAGATACTGAAGGCGTTAACACCGGAGATATGAGCAGCATAACAGGATGGCTAATAGCACTGATGATTGGAACTTTGGGAGCGTTAGGAACTTTCGTATGGGCCATAAGATACAGGAAAACATCTAAGTAATTAAAACGATTACATAATAATCACTAATATATTGCAGCGGCGGCCTCGTGATGAGGCCGCTGTTACGTTGTGCCGGGCAGCACATATTTGTGTGTAAATTCATTAGACGAATCGATCGGTTTCTGTCGGGCACTTAGGCGATATTGACTGTTGCCTCAGGACTGGGGTGATATATGGCTGGTTGCCCGACAGTATGCGGTGGCCTGTATAAATCCACTTGAATTGTAACGATAAATGCGTTACAATAGTTATATAGGAGGTGTTTGCTATGAGTAAAACAGCAACTTTAAACTTAAGGGTCAATCCGAATGTTAAGGAGCGTGCGGAAGATGTCTTGTCGAGGCTGGGTATTCCGATGTCGACAGCTATTGACATATACCTGAATCAGATTTCATTAACGGGTGGGATTCCGTTTGAAGTGACATTACCAAAGGCCCCGGATGAGATCAATGCTGATTATATGTCGGATGATCAACTTCATGAGAAACTTCAACGGGGTTATGATGACATAGCATGTGGAAGAGTACATGATGCAGGTGAAGCGTTTGCAGAATTCTGGGAGAACCATAAGGATGAATAACTATATCGTCACGATTACAGATGAGGCACTAGCGGATATGGAAAGCCTATATAATTATATAAGACTTTCGCTGAGTTCTCCTGCTAATGCGATTGGCCAATACAACCGCATTGCAAATGCCATAATGAAATTGGATACTTTTCCGGAACGTTTTCGTATTATGGATTCGGAGCCTGAACGTTCCAAGGAAATGCGGAGAATGTTGATAGACAATTATTCGGTCTTCTATGTTGTACAAAGGAACAGAGTAATAGTAACAGATGTGCTATATAGCGCTTCTAATATTGAAAAAAGATTAATAAGATAATATCGGATAGGTAATTGTTAACTTTCAACAAAGATGGAAACAGGGAGAACCATAAGGATGACAAGTAAGAATTCTAAAAGTACTAAAGGCCGCATAATTTCATCGGCCTGGGAATTATTCTATGAACAGGGTTACGACGCAACTACGGTAGACGAGATCGTGGAACTGTCTGAGACATCCAAGGGCTCATTCTACCATTATTTCAAAGGAAAGGATGCTCTTCTGGGTTCCCTGTCCTTCGTTTTCGATGAGAAATATGATGAGTTGAAGACCCGCCTGGATCCGGCTGACGACTTCATCGACCAGCTCATGTTTCTCAACCACGAGCTCTTCGTAATGATCGAGGACTCCATTTCCGTGGATCTGCTGTCCAGGCTTTTCGCCGCCCAGCTCCTGAATAAAAGCGACAGCAACCTTCTGGATCAGGATCGCACATATTATAAAATCATCCGGGCCATCGTCAAGAATGGCCTCGCAAAGGGTGACCTGCGTGATGATGTTTCTGTCAACGAGATCTGCAAGGCCTATGCTGTCATGGAGCGAGGCATGATGTACGACTGGTGCATCTGCAGCGGCAGTTACTCCCTGGCTCAGTATTCGAACCGCGTTCTGCGGGAATTCTTGGAAAACTACAGGCTGACGTAGGATGTTTTTATTTTAGTTCAGTTTTTAGTCTAATAATGTATCACTGAGAAAAACATTAAAAATTCAAGTAAAAACCACAATCATGAAAATTAATATAAACTTTAGTCCAGACTAAAGTTCGTATTCCAGTCTACAAGTTATTATGGTATCATTATCAATGTTGTATGTTAAATAATATAATTGATATAAATGAAAGGATACTGTAATATGGATTCATCACAGATAGGAATACTTATTTCAATGGTCGCCTACATGGCCCTGATGCTGGGCATAGGCATATATTTTGCGCGGAAAAACGAGAACGTTGGAGATTATTATCTCGGCGGCAGGAGGCTGGGACCTTTGGTCACGGCCATGAGCGCCGAAGCTTCGGACATGAGCAGCTGGCTTCTTATGGGACTGCCGGGAGTGGCGTATCTCAGCGGTGTAGCCGACGCGGCCTGGACAGCCATCGGTCTTGCGGCAGGCACATATATCAACTGGCTCGTAGTTGCAAGACGCATCAGGACATACTCCCACGAACTGGACGCCATCACCGTGCCGGAGTATTTCTCCAAGCGTTACCACGACAAGAAGAATATACTGAACTGCATCGCGGCCTTGATAATAATCGTCTTCTTCATACCATACACGGCCTCGGGATTTGCCGCCTGCGGCAAGCTCTTTGCGAGCCTTTTCGGAGCCGATTACTTCTGGGCCATGATCATCAGCGCCGCCGTCATCGTTGCGTACACATCCCTTGGCGGATTTCTGGCAGCCAGCACCACTGACCTGATCCAGAGCATCGTCATGACTGTAGCCCTGGTTGTGATCCTGAGTTTCGGCATATACACTGCCGGAGGGTGGGACGCAGTCGTTGCAAACTCACAGGCACTACCTGGGTATATCAGCTTTAACAAAACCTTTGACCCGGCATCAGGCACGGCCGATAAGTATGGCATCATAACCATAGTTTCGACACTGGCCTGGGGTCTTGGCTATTTCGGAATGCCTCACATCCTCCTGAGATTCATGGCTATCGAGGATCGCGAGAAACTGAAGCTTTCCAGAAGGATAGCGACTACCTGGGTAGTGATATAACTGGCAGTAGCTATAGTGATCGGAATCGTCGGATACAGTGTGACCAAGGCAGGTGCTATCGAGCCTCTTACAGGCTCCGGATCGGAGACTATAATAGTAAGACTGGCAGGACTTCTCGGTGAAAATGGATTCGCAGTGGCCCTTCTGGCAGGCGTAGTTCTGGCAGGAATACTGGCGGCGACAATGTCCACATCGGACTCACAGCTCCTTGCTGCTTCATCCAGCTTTTCACAGAATATAATCAGGGACTTCCTGCATATAAATATCAGCGAAAAGACGGCTATGAAGCTGGCCAAGAGCACGGTTCTCATCATAGCAATCATTGCGGTCATCTTCGCATCAGACCCGAACAGTTCGGTATTCCAGATAGTATCCTTTGCATGGGCAGGCTTCGGCGCAACCTTCGGACCGGTCATGCTCCTGTCGCTTTTCTGGAGACGCTCTAACAAAAACGGCGCTATCGCCGGCATGGCCGTAGGAGCTGTAATGATCTTTGTATGGAAGTACATCGTCAGACCTTTGGGAGGTGCCTGGGATATTTATGAACTTTTGCCGGCCTTCCTCATAGCTCTGGCAGTCAACGTCATTGTCAGCCTGGCATCCAAGTCGGACCCGGCCGTAGAACAGGAATACGACGACTATAAACGCTCCTTGCAGCGAGACTAAAGCAAGCAGATGGCGGCGATGGATCTATCCACCGCCGTTTTTTTGTGCCCGATGCTGCGAGTTGCCGGAAGTGTCATTGACAATTAGGCAACTGCCATAGACCTAGGGACTTCACTGTGTTATCTTAAAGTTACCCAAAAGGGAAAGAATGCGATTTGATCATATTGAGTACAGTGAGTTAAAGAAAAGGAGATGGTAATTATGAGAATGAAAGCAGGAAAAACTACTAAAGCATTGACATTGATACTGGCGCTGGCAGTGTGCATAGCCATGAGCGCAGCTTTCGTACCTACGGACTATTCATACGGAGCAAGTATCGGGAAGGTGTCCAAGCTTTCTGCGACTATAGCCAACGCGCAGGTGAGTCTGTCATGGTCTAAGGCCAGCAACGCCAAGAAATATCAGGTCTATACTTCTACATCGGCTAAGGGCAAATATACTCGCCTTAAGACAGTATCGACAAAGAGCTGTAAATTTGATACGGATTTTGGACTGCACTATTTTAAGGTACGCGGAATAAACAGTTCCGGAAGCGCCAAGGGCGCATTCAGTTCTCCTAAACCGGTTTATGCAATGCTGGGGATATGCGAGTTATATAAGTCATTCTTTATGGGATCGACTATCATCCAGGTAGGACTAATAAACGGCAGTGCGGAATATCCGACCACCCATGGCATATCTGTAATGGGTATGAAGTCTGTCAATTCGCCATATTACTGGAAAATATTCGTTTGTGACAAAAGCACGGGCAAGGTCGTCAAGTCGTATAAGGCACTTCACTGCAACGCTATGGCAACTGTCCTGAATTCTACATACATAGGTAAAAACACCAGCGCATCGGTAATGTGTGAGACTGTAGTTGGAACAGCTATACCGTCGGCTTACCTGAACACAGACAATTACGAACTCGTAGTAAGGGCATCCATTGCTCCTTCCAAGAATTACAAGAAGGGAATGGCCTTCTATGTATATTGCAGTTCAGATTTAGCCGGTACTGATGGTGAAAGGTGGCGTTAGTAATAGAAGGTGTTGTAAATAGATATAATAAAACCGGGGAAAAGCAAAACCCCCGGTTTTTTGATGAAAATAATCCTTGACAATAGATATTAATGTGATATCATAATGATATCAAAAGAAAATATGGAGGTTAGTATTATGGAAGAGAAAATTTTAACGACGAAGAAGATGGGAATGGTAGCATTGATCGCAGTCATACTGGTATATTTAGTAGCTGGCGCCGGCTTTGCAGCCTGCATAATAATGTTGAAAGCCAGCGTTATGGCGTACCTTATAGAGGGTATCTGCATGGTATGGCTTTGCGCAGGATGGCTGCTTCTGTTTGGGCTGAAGGTGCTCAAACCGCAGGAAGCACTGGTTCTCACTTTGTTCGGAAAGTATGTTGGGACTATCAGGGGTGAAGGCTTTTACTATGTCAATCCGTTTTGTGTAGGCGTTAACCCTGCAGCCAAGACCAAGCTCAGCCAGAGCGGCGACACGGACAGCGGCGGCAAGATGTCATTGTTCAAGACGAAAGACAGCAGCGAAACAGCGGAGCTGACAAGCAAGAAGATCTCTTTGAAGGTCATGACTCTCAATAACAGCAAGCAGAAGATCAACGACTGCCTCGGCAATCCTGTGGAGATCGGCATTGCCGTTATGTGGGAAGTCACGGACACGGCCAAGGCTGTATTCAACGTTGACAACTACAAGGAATACCTGTCACTGCAGTGCGACAGCGCTCTGCGGAATATCGTCAGGAACTACCCTTACGATACGGCACCCAATGTTGATACTACAGGCGACGGCCAGGCAGACGAAGGCAGCTTGAGAGGCTCCAGCGAAGTGGTAGCCGAGAGGATCAAGGACGAGATCCAGAGCAAGGTCAACGACGCCGGCATCAGAGTCATCGACGCCAGGATCACATATCTTGCATACGCCACAGAGATCGCCGCAGCCATGCTTCAGAGACAGCAGGCGGCAGCCATCGTAGACGCCAGATCCATGATCGTAGAAGGCGCAGTGGGAATGGTGGAAATGGCCTTGACCAGACTCAGCGAAAACGATATAGTAGAGTTAGACGAAGAGAGAAAGGCCGCTATGGTTTCCAACCTTATGGTTGTTCTCTGCGGAAATCACGAGGCTCAGCCAATAGTAAACGCCGGAAGCCTATACTAAGGTGCAATTATGGAAAAGAAGCAGATACCTTTGCGGGTCTCGGAAAAACTGTATAAGGAAATCGCAGCCTGGGCGGACGACGACTTCAGGTCAATAAACGGACAGATAGAGTATCTTTTGTCCGAGTGCGTCAGGCAGCGTAAGAAGGATGGCAAATACGTCGGTCAGGAGATCGACGTGCCGCCGGACTTCAACATTAAGTGATGTTTAAGGGAGATACGATAATGCATTCATCCGACCACACCCAAAGAGCGAGACTGATATTCATGATCGCCATTTTTACGACGATCATGAGTCAGATCCGCCTGGATCTATATAACGAGAACTTCATAGTTTCCCTGGGGCCAATATGTATCCCTTTGTTTATTTATCTGTTTGATAAGGTCGATATTATTCCCACGGCCGTCGTGTCGGCGGCATTCATCTACGGAGTGCGGCTGTTGATACACATAATACAAAACGGAAGCGTCAGCGGCGCGGAATCGCTATATCTGCCGGAAGCAGGCTTTTATGTCCTTCTGGGGATTTTTTTGTATATATTCGATCAGCTCATCAGCCACAGACGTAAGCTCTACGTGTACATCCCCGGCATCATGGTCATAGATTACCTTTGTAATAATCTGGAACTTTTCATGCGCATACAGCTGGACTCGACGAATTTCCACTTTCAGTGGATGCTAATTGCCATTGCCGGCGCCAGAGGACTGGTGCTGCTGATTTTGTTGCTGTCTCTAGACCGCTACCGGATCCTGCTTTTCACCAAGACTCACGCCCAGCGCTATTCACGGCTGATAATGCTCATGTCCAAGCTCAGCGGCGAGGTCATCTGGATGAATAAGAACATGGGTCAGATCGAGGATACCATGTCCAAGTCGTATAAGCTCTATGATTCGCTTCTTGAAGAGGGCGATGAGGAGCGAGCCAAGGCTGCGTTGGATGTGGCTAAGGATGTCCACGAGATCAAGAAGGAGTACCGACTCATCGGTCAGGGCCTTTCGGAGTCTATTACTGGCGAGATCAACGATCAGATGGAGGTGACGGAGCTTTTCACGATTCTGGTCCAGTCCATTCAGACGGAAATCGCGCCTTCCGGTCAGCGGCTCTTAGTGGGCTTCGACTTGGCGGACCGGTTGTATATGAAGGACCCTTACTGGTTCCTGTCGGTTTTCCGCAACCTGATTGGAAACGCCCTGGAGGCTTCGGCGCCTGATGTCTGCACGGTTCAGATAACCGAGCATATAGAAGATGAATCTGTAGTTTTCTCGGTTTCAGATAACGGACCCGGCGTCGACGCAGAGTATGCCCCACACATTTTCGAGCCGCGTTTTTCAACAAAAATCGACTACGAAACGGGCGCGGTCAACCGCGGTCTGGGCCTGCCTATTGTCAAAGGTATTATTGAGGAGAATCTCGGCGGGTCGGTGTGTCTGGCTCCTTCGGATCACGGGGCGCGTTTTCTGGTTTCTGTGCCGGTTGATAAGGTGGAGGTACTGTCATGACTAAGTTTTTCCTGATAGATGATGACGATGCAGTCATCCAGATATTGAAGATAATAATCCGCGACAAAAATCTGGGCGTGGTATGCGGTTCGTCGGAGTCTGCGGCGGCAGCGCTGGAATTGCTGCCTGGGGCCGGGCCCGATATTGTTATAGTGGATCTTCTCATGCCGGACATGGACGGCATTACCTTCGTTGGCCGTGCCAAACCTCTTATGACAGACACGCTGTTTGTAATGTTGTCTCAGGTTTCGTCTAAGGATATGATTTCTAAGGCTTACGATGCCGGCATCGAGTTCTTCATTCAGAAGCCTATCAATGGCGTCGAGGTAAATAATGTTCTCGAGCGCGTAATCCGTGTACAAAAACTGGAGCGGACTATGAGTTCTGTCCAGTCATTGTTTTCAGAGGGCGGCGGGGATGGCGGGGCTGCGGTTGGCACGCCAGTACGGGATTCCACCGCATCGGAATTGGATACTCAGACTGCCCCAGCAGCAACCTCCGAGTATCGCGCCAGATTGTGCCGGGTCTTCCAGTCCCTTGGAATCAGCGGCGAGCGCGGCAGCGATGAGCTGACGGAAGTGGTCTGTTATTTCTGCCAGCACCGAGATGAACTGAGCGACGCCAAGCTCAGTGATATCTGCAGTAAGTTCTCTGATTCTCCCAAATCCATGGAACAGCGTCTGCGCCGCACGGCGGCTTCGGGCCTTTCCAATGTGGCCAGTATCGGTCTCGATGACTACGGCAACGAGACTTTCGAGCGGTACGCCGCCAGCCTGTTCAAGTTTGAACAGGTCCGTCGGGAAATGGATTATCTGAAAGGGAATTCTGCCCAGCACGGAAATGTGCAGATCAAGAAGTTCATAATAGCTTTGGTCAACGAGTGCATGGACTAAGCGGTGTGGGTGTTTGCCACTGGCAGGCTTGCCTGCCTGGACGAAGGTGATGGTGCTTGGATGAGGGTGATGCTGCCTAGACGAAGGTGGTGGTGCGCGCACCTCTATTAATTATTTGGAGGCTATAAGTGCGCTCGCGCAAGGATCGGGCTCAAAAAGGCCTTCGTGTGGCGAGGCAGTCTTTCTGCATCGTGTTTCGCGCAAGGATCGGGCTCAAAACAGTCTCGGTGTGGCGCGCCCGTTATTTCCACACGGGCTACGCGCAAGAATTGCCTTAATAATGGTTATAATGTGGCGTATACAGGCTTCCAGGACTGCAATTCCAATGGCTGCACGCCACAATGTATTCGGAATTTCCATGATTCTTGCGTCTGCCACTATCGAAATCTGGCTACGCGCCACAGTGCCTCTGAAATTTCCATGATTCTTGCGTTTGCTATCGTAGAAAATCGATAGCGCGCCACACAGTCTATCATTTCAGGTCAATTCTTGCGCGCAGTGTCGGCGGTACGCCGCCAGTTTGTTAAAGCTAGCTTTGACTTATTTTTTTAAAAATAATGGTTAATAAGCCCATGATCCATATGAACAGATATCCTATCAAATAGTTTAAAGAGATGGACGAATTTAGTATGTAAAAGCCACCTAATAAAGAAATAAGTATATAAGAGCAAAATTCATGTGTCTCTGATATTTGGGGAAAAAGTGTATAGGGCATGAATATGGCTGAATAAGTGAAAATAATCATCAATAGAATCATTAAAAAATTCTTAAAAATTTCCGAGCCGCCAATAAAATAGGAGCTGCGATCATAATGATAAGCAGCTCCCTCTTTTAACAGTTATGAGATCTTCCGCAAAGGAAGTACTTTGTTATCTTCGTATATCTGTTCTTCGACTATTTCTACCGGGTGTTTACGCTGGTACTGGCGATACATTACGAATCCGAACATTATCACTCCCAGATAGCCGCTCAGCGGATAGATGGAATTGACCAGCACCTTGAAATCCGTCATGCCCAGGATCAGACCGATCACCGTCAGGCCGAAAGCCATGGCCACGAACTTTTTTGTGCCATCATTGGCAAACTGACGAACCACGCCCCAGAGCATTGGCACCGTCGTAGTGTAAATGCCGCAGCAGATTATCACGGAGAAAATGACGCCGAAGACCGGGCTGAACTCCTGAGCGATGACCAGGGTCGGGACGGCCTTTGTGTACAGACCGCCGATGTTAGCCACGATGCCCAGATTCATTATCATTACCGCCAGGCCGAAGAGGACGCCGCCGATAGTACCGCCAAGGCGAGCTTCTCGGGCACTGTTGGCACTTTTGCCGATGCTCGATGCCAGAATGACTACGACGACCGCATTGAAGGCCGGGTAGAGAATGCCTGAGACCAGCCAGCCACCCTGAGTCTTAGTCATTTCCAGAGTCGGGATCAGGGCCAGGGAAGCGGAGAGATTGCTTGCGTTGGCCACAAGGCTGTAGATGCCGATGCCGACTGCGAATATGATTATCACTGTGCCCAGGGTGCCGAGAATGTCTGTGACTTTGGTCAGGCCAAGGATCACCGTGAAGAACGCCAGAAGAGCCATGCCTACGCGGCCGACCATAGGGTTCAGGCCGAAGTACTCTGACAAAGTGGCGCCTGCTCCTGCGATCATTATGACGAAGACTCCGTAAAGGAAGACCTGCAGAATGATCTGGAACAGCTTGCCGAAGCGCTGTCCGAAGTAATAGGGGATAATGTCGCCGGGTTCGCGGAGCTGCTGCTCATAGCCATGTTTCATGAACATGCCGCCGACCCAGGCGAATATCACTGTGGTAATGGCAGTTCCGGCGATGCCCATAACTCCGTATGCGGAGAAAAACTGCATGATTTCCTGACCGGTGGCAAAACCCGATCCAATGGCGCATGCTACGAAGGCGCCGGAGAATTTTAATATATTGCCTATGCTTACTTTCTCTTTCATTTTTCTAAACCTCGATTCGAATAATATCATTTAGAATTATCTGACTTTTCATAATAATACCCTGCGGGATTCAACAGGTTTCAAAAAGTAACAAAAAGTAATGAAAAATTTTCAGAAAATAACGATAATGTGCCGTGGCGGGACTGGTTTTACGGGCTGTGACAGGGTATAATCAAACCATGAAAACAAAATTTGAAAAGAAAAACACCGCGGTCAGGGTTTGGATGCTGGCGGCTGCGGTAATACTAATGCTTGCGGTGGTCTAGGCCACTGGAGTTTACGGTGCCACGGGAGCGGGCAATGAGGACAAGGCCAGCGTCACGACCGGCACAGGCACGGCCGGCGCAGGCCAGGTCTCCATTATGTTTACCAGCGACATGCATTCCCATCTGGACGCTGACAACGGCATAGGCGGAGCAGCCAAGCTTAAGACCGCGATTGATAAGATCCGGGCCGAGTACCCGGGATCCTTCCTCTTTGACGGCGGCGACTTTTCTATGGGCACCGCCTATCAGACCATAGCTACCCGGGAAGCATCGGAGCTGCGGGTCATGGGTGCTATCGGTTACGATGCCACTACCTTGGGGAACCACGAGTTCGATTACGGCGCCACGGGTCTTGCGAAGATTCTGCAGGCCGCTAAGAATTCAGGAGACAAGACGCCTGCGATCCTTCTTTCCAACATCAACTGGAATAAGACTTTGGCCAGCAAGAGCCTGAAAAATGACGCGACTGTTTTGAAGAAGGCCTTTGCAGATTATGGCGTTGAAGAGGACTACACCATAATTGAGAAGAACGGTGTACGCATTGCTGTTTTCGGCGTAGATGGTCACGAGTCCATAGAGGACGCTCCTGCCAGCGGCGTCAAGTGGACTGATTATGTAACAAAGGCGAAAAAGGTCGTAAAAGAGATCAAGAAGGATGGAAAGGCTGATATGATCGTCTGTCTTTCTCACAGCGGCGTATACCTCAGCGCCGGTGATAAGGCTGAGGACATAATCTTGGCTAAGGAAGTTCCTGATATCGACGTGATCATCAGCGGCCACGCCCACACATCCTTGTCAGAACCTATAGTCGAAGGTCACACATACATAGTGTCGCCGGGCTGCTACGCACAGAAATTAGGTCATATAGTACTGAAGAAAAGCGGCAGCCGCTATAAGATGGTCAGTTACAAGCTCGTGGAACTTGACAGCAAGGTCAAGGGGGACAGTTCCATAAATAAGCTATTGGCAGGCTTCCGGTCTAAGGCAGACAGCGAATATTTCAGCAAGTTCGGTCTCGAGTGGGAACAAAAATTAGTCTACAATCCATACAAATACCCCGATGCCAGCAATATCAACATCGGCCGCGGCGAGGAGCCCTTCGGCGATCTGCTGACGGATTCGTATATCTACGCTTTGCGCCACAGCGGAAATTCTAAATATGAGAATGTCCAGGTAGCCATTGCACCGGCAGGCGGCATCAGAGGCACTTTCAACAAAGGCTACGTGACTGCGTCGGACTGCTATAACGTGGAGTCTCTGGGCACGGGCAGCGACGGCATCTCCGGCTTTCCGCTGGTGAATATGTACTTGACGGGCAAAGAACTGAAAGCCGTAGCCGAGGTGGATTCGTCTGTGGCAGACATTATGCCTATAGCGAGACTCAACTGCAGTGGCCTTTGTTATAGCTACAGCACCCACAGGATGTTCCTGAACCGGACCGTAGATCATCAGATCGATAATGCCGACGGCACCAGAGAGAATCTGCATGACGACAAGCTCTACAGTTGCGTTACGGATATGTATACCTGTAGAATGATCAGCGCGACTCTGGAGTATTCCAAAGGGCTGATTTCCATCGTGCCGAAGGACAGCGAGGACAATAAGGTCACTGATTTCAACAAGGAAGTGGTCACCAGCGGCGGCAAAGAGGTGAAGGCCTGGTACGCGCTGGCTTCCTACGTGGGATCATTCAAGGACGGCAAGATCCCGGCATATTATTCCAGGACCCATGACCGTAAGGTCGACGTGACCAACTGGAATCCGTGGACGATATTCAAGGAACCGAACAAGTTCGGCCTGGTGGCTGATGCAACGGTTGCGCTGGTGATACTGGTAATCGTGCTGATCGTATGGAAGGTCAGGCGCAGAACGAGGAGGAACGGACGATGATAGTGAAGATAGATTTGAAGAAAGACGCGACTGTAATGGAACAGTTGCAAAAGGCAGGCGTTGATGTGCCTTCGGACTGCGGCGGCCGCGGTATGTGCGGTAAGTGCCGGGTACGCTTTCTTGATGATGCCCCGGAGCCGACGAAGGCTGAGAAGAATATTATTGCAAAAGGCAGGCTGGACGCGGGTTGGCGGCTGGCGTGCTCCTGCTACTACAGCGGCCAAGCGGAACTGGAAATACAGGAACATTGAACTGCGCCGACCAAGGGGCTATAATATGTACTAAGATGGGAAGTGAAAGTATGAAATTAAAAATGACTGAAAAGGAAGCTGATACCGAAGATCGGCGACAAGCTGGCCTACGTGCCGGTCATGGCTTCTCTCCTGCGCAGCTATGTGAAGAAGGAGTACACCACCGTACCCGTTGGAACGATCATAGCCATTACCAGCGCACTGCTCTACTTCGTATCGCCTATTGACGTTATACCCGATGCCATTCCCGGCGCAGGCTATATAGATGACGCCGCAGTGGCGCTTCTCTGCTGGAACATAGTCGGCGACGACGTGAAGAAGTATGAGAAATGGCGGAAAGACAACGGCAAGGAGATAGAGGGAGAGTAGAATGCTTTAATTGCAATAATTCTGAAAACTGTTGTCTAAAGTCATTTATAGGAGTATAGTTAAACATAGCGGTTACATATGTGTTATTCGTTATACTACTTGGCCAATAAAAAACCCCGCATATTGTGCGAGGTAAAATCCACATCTATGTGGGCCCCAAGGGGCGATTAGAAAAATTCTTTATTTGAACCTTGTAGTGCAATCTCATATGGTAGCCATTTGAGATAAGTACATCATAGTATCAATAACCTGTTTTGTCAAGATATTTTGAGAAAGGAAATGAAAATGGAAGAAAAGTATTATCTGGGTTTGGATATAGGAACTAACTCAGTAGGATGGGCTGTCACTGACGAAGAATACAATTTATGCAAATTTCGTAAGAAAGATATGTGGGGTATAAGGTTATTTGAAGACGCTGAGACCGCAGCGGATAGACGTATGAAACGAACTGCCAGGAGACGTTTGCAAAGGAGAAATCAGAGGATAGATCTTTTGCAGGAATTATTTGCAGAAGAGATAGTTAAAGTTGATCCTACGTTTTTTATTAGACTGAATGAAAGCAGATTGCATTTAGAAGATAAAACTATTAAAGAGAAACATCCACTGTTTATAGGGAGTGATTATTCGGATATAGAATATTATAGCGAATACCCTACTATATATCATTTGCGCAAGGAATTAATTGAGAGCAAGGACAGCCATGATATTAGGTTGGTATATCTTGCACTACACCATATACTGAAGAATAGAGGCCATTTTTTAATAGATGGTGATTTGAGTGCTGCCAAGAGTTTTGATAGTACATTTAGCAATATGCTGGGAATCATCAAAGATGAGATTGGCGTTGATATTTACTCAAATGAAGGTGATATGAAGGAATGCGAGCGCGTGTTAAAGAGTCGCGACATACCTAAGAGTACTAAAGTAAAGATGCTACGTAAGCATATGGAAATATCTGAGGAAGGTAAAGACAAGGCACAGATAAAGAGAGAAGAAGCAGTGATTTCTAATGCGTGCAAGTTTATAGTGGGACTCACAGGTGATGTGAGCAAATTCTTTGATGAAGGCATGGACGAATTAGAAAAAACCTCATTTAAAATATCAGATGCTGCATATGATGAAACTATCAGGGATGAACTAGAGAAGGTGCTTCCTGAGAAAGTGATTGTTATGGATTCAATGAAAGCGGTTTATGATTGGAGCGTTTTAGTTGAGATTCTTGGAGATGAAAAATACTTGTCGTTTGCTAAAGTCAACCAGTATGAGGAGCATAAACAGAACCTTGCTGAGCTTAGAAGATTGGTTATTAAGTACTGTGATAGCAAAGCATATAAGACGTTCTTTAACGATGATAAGGGCCCATCAAATTACGCAAATTATATCGGCAGCGTAAAAAAGAATGGGAAAAAGTATGTCGCAAAGCGTTGTAGCCAGGAAGACTTTTACAAGACGTTGAAGAAATTGTTAGCAGGCATGAAAGTGGATACGGAAGACGAATCTGTTTATGAATCTCTCGTTGACGGTGCAGAAAAGCAGACATTGTTACCATTGCAGCGTAGCAAGGATAATGGCGTGGTTCCCAGACAGGTTCATGAAGTAGAACTTAAGAAGATTTTAGACAATGCAAAGGTATACTTGGATTTCCTTGATACTCAAGATGAGTCAGACATATCTGTGGCTGACAAGGTGCTGTCTATTTTTAAATTCAGAGTTCCTTATTATGTAGGACCTCTTAGCGACAGACATAAAGAAGAGGGATCTAATTCATGGATAGTTAGAAAAGATACGGGGAAAATCTATCCGTGGAATTTTGACGATAAAGTCGATAGAGAAAAATCAAATGAAGAGTTTATTAATAGGATGACCAACAAATGCACATACATTTATGGCGCAGATGTCATTCCAAAAAATTCTCTGCTATATTCCAAATATATGGTACTGAATGAGTTGAATAATGTCAAGGTATGGGGCAAGCCAATAACTGTGGAGATGAAACAGGATATATTTAATGATTTGTTTATGAAGCACAGCAGAGTGACTGGGACTATGTTGCTTAGGTATATAAAAGCAAAGACTCAATTTGCGGATTTGAAAGCGGAAGATCTAAGCGGCTTTGATAAAGACTTTAAAGCATCAATGAGACCATATCTTGAATTTGAAAATAAGGTTTTTGGTGACAGATTAAATAATAATAAGATAAGTAATATTGCGGAAGACTGCGTAAAGTGGGCTACGATTTATGGTGATGACAAAACCATGCTGGCAAATGTGATCAAGCAGGAGTATGGTAATGACTTGTCTGAGGAAGAAATAAAGGCGATTTGCAAATTAAGGTTTAGTGGCTGGGGTAATTTTTCAAAAGAATTTCTCTGCGGAGTTGAAGGCGTAGATAAAGAAGTTGCTACTGGAGAAATGATGACAATTATGCAGGCATTGTGGAATACAAACTGCAATTTGATGCAGGTACTGAGTAAGCGCTTTACATTCAGAGATGAAATTAATAACCTAAATGGTGAGAGAATCGGTAAAATCACAGAAATAAGCTACGATGCCCTTGTCAAAGATATGTATATATCGCCGGCGAATAAGCGAGCAGTCTGGCAGTGTATTTTGATTGCGGAAGAAGTCAAGAAGATAATGAAACATCCGCCTGAGAGGATATTTGTAGAGATGGCCAGAGGCGAAGATAAGAATAAAGACAGGACAAATAAGAATAAGAACAGAACTGTTTCCCGAAAACAGCATTTGCTGGATTTGTATGCTGGTTGTGACAAGGATGTTCGCGAGTGGACAGAAGAAATCGATAGCAAGGATGAGAGAGACTTCAACAGCAAGAAGTTGTACTTGTATTATACGCAAATGGGCAGATGTATGTACACGAGAGAGCCTATTGATCTCGATGCCTTGATGTCTAATAACTCTAAATGGGATCGCGATCATATTTATCCGCAGTCTAGAATAAAGGATGATAGCTTGGACAATCTTGTTTTGGTTAATAAAACAAACAATGCAAAGAAGAGCAATGAAATGCTATCAGGTGATATACAGAAGAAAATGACGCCATTTTGGAAAGAACTGCTAGATGCAAAGTTCATATCAAAGAAGAAATATGACAGGTTAACACGTAAGGGTGATTTTACCGATGACGAACTTGCCGGCTTTATCAATAGACAACTAGTTGAGACTAGGCAGGCGTCTAAAGCAGTAGCTGACCTTTTGGATAGGATATATGAGGATACTAAAATAGTTTATGTTAAAGCTTCGTTGGCTTCGGATTTCAGAAAGACTCCTTTGAAGGTGTTGAAATCAAGGCTTATAAATGATTACCATCATGCAAAGGATGCGTACTTGAATATCGTAGTTGGAAACGTGTACGATGCAAAGTTCAACTCTAATGCTCTCAATTGGATCAAAGAAAATAGAGGTAGCAATTATAGTATCAATGCTATTTTCTATTTCGATGTTTATAGGGGAAAGCAGTGCGTGTGGAAAGCTCCAATGAAGGATGAAAACAAGAAGGCGATGAAAAACGAGCATGGCGAAATTACTACAGGAACTATTGATAAAATCAGAAAAATAGTTAGGCAGGATAATGTTCTATATACGGAATACACGTATTGCGCAAAAGGCAAACTATTTGAGGAAACTATAGCTAAGAAAACTGGTAATGCCAGAATAAGGCTAAAGAAGGGCTTGGAAATAAGCAAATACGGAGGGTATACTAGCGCTAACACATCGTATTTCGCTGAAATTGAATTTGATGGGAAGAAAGGAAAACGTGTTAAGAATATCATAGGTGTTCCGATTTACATTGCTAATACACTTGATCAGAATCGGGATGCTTTCTTGGATTACTGCAAGAACTTGAAGGGCTTATCGAATGTCAAAATATTACGTGAATGCATAAAGAAAAATTCGTTGCTGATAATTGACGGATTCCCTATGAGAATAACTGGAGAAAACGAATATGTTGATAAGTTTAAGGGGAATATGCAATTAAAAATGGATGAACATAACACTGAATCTATTAGATTGATAGAAAAGTATTTCGATAAAAAGTTAGGATTAGAGATGAGTGAGAAATATGACGGGTTATCAAAGGCGGATACACTCATGTTATATGATGCAATTATTGACAAACTGAAATGCGGTATTTACGCGGATCGGCCAGCAAACCAAGCCAATGAGTTACTTAAACAAAGAGAAATTTTTAGAAAACTGAATTTGACGGATGAAGCCAAACTATTGAAAGAAATAATTGGTTTTCTTCGATGTGATAGCAAGACTACTGCTGATATGAGCATTATTGGTAGTGGTACTACGCCTGGAGGTATAGCTATAAATAAAAACACAGTTGGAAAAAGCACAATAATATTTGTGAATCAATCTGTTACTGGATTATATGAAAATAGGGCGGAACTATAAATGAGTTGGCGTACTGTAGTTATAACGGGTAGTGCCAAACTGGATTTTAAAATGGATTATTTAGTAGTAAGAAAACAGGAAGGCACTAATAGGATACATCTCAGCGAGATCGGCTTACTTATGGTAGAGTCTACCGCAATTTCTCTGACAACTGCACTATTAAGTGAACTTGTGAAACACAAGGTTAAGGTCGTTTTTTGCGATGAGAAGCATAATCCACAGTCGGAATTATTACCATATTATGGGAGCCATGATACCAGTGTCAAAGTTAAACGTCAAACTAATTGGGAAGAAGAAATTAAGAAATCCGTATGGACAGAAATCGTGACAGAAAAAATACGAGATCAAAGACACCATTTAGAAGAGCGTGGTAATACTGTGCAAGCCGAGATGCTTGCACAGTATATAAGAGAATTGAAATTTGGAGATGAAACAAACAGAGAAGGACATGCAGCGAAAGTGTATTTTAATTCTTTGTTTGGAATGGATTTCACAAGAAGTGAGGATAATCCAATTAATGCTGCATTGAATTATGGATATGGATTATTATTATCATATTTTAACCGTGAGGTAGTGGCCAATGGATATATAACACAATTGGGATTATTTCATGATAATATGTTCAACCAATTTAACTTGGCTTCGGATTTGATGGAACCGTTCAGAATAATTGTGGATAGAAAAGTAATTGGAATGACCAATGAAACTTTTGAGCATTCTGAGAAGCTTGAATTGATATTCATGATGAACGATGAAGTTCAGATAGACGGCAAATGGAATACTATCAGCAATGCTATCAAAATATATTGTAGGAGCATATTCGATGCGCTTAATGAAAATGATATTTCGTTGATTAGGTTTTACAAATATGAGTTTTAGATTTATGAGAATAATAGTGATGTTTGATTTACCGGTGGAAACGCTGGAAAACAAGAGAGAATACAGGCGATTCAGGAAGTTCTTGATTAAAAAGGGATTCCTCATGATGCAGGAGAGTATCTACTGCAAGTTGGCACTTAATCAAACTATGGCTGGTTTGATAGCAAATTCTGTAAAAGAGAACAAACCTTCTGAGGGACTGGTTCAAATGATGCTTATAACAGAGAAGCAATATGCGCGTATGGAATATGTTGTAGGAGAGTGTCAGAGTCAGGTAATAGATTCGGATGACAGAGTGGTGATCTTATGAATTTGGTATACTATGATGTGGGGACTTCGTTTGAGGTAAAAAGAGGCGTAATCAACCTGCTGACTATTGAATCTAAACAGCTGTTTGATTCCACCGCGACATTGCTTGACAAACAAATTATAGGAGAATCCCAAGATAATATTGCATTTGTTGACAACGGAGATAGCGGCTATGTAGATTTCAAAAAGCGCTGCGAGTTAATATCTTCACCATATGATTTGAAGTACAATATGAGAGATTTGCAAAAAAAGTTGTTGGCTGAATTGTGCGAGGAAGTTGCCTTACAGGGATATGATGATAAAATTGCAGAGGCTTACGGAACAATAATATCATATATAAGTGAGATGCAAGTAAAAAGTGATTATAATCTTGATTTTGATGAACAGAAAGGTATGTCGGATATTTTAAAATATTTCGATGTCCATGTAAAAACTCCCGAAGGGAGTTTTGCTGAAAAGCTGATCGAATATGGTTCTTCTATAAATAGACTGTTAGGACGGGATGTATTTATTTTACTAAACTGTGATGCATATATTAGTGAAGCTGATTATAAGTATATTTCTGAATGGATATTGTATGAGGACGTATATTTGGTAGTTGTGGAAAATAAGCAATTGCAGTTGAAACAGGATTATAATGGATGTATAATAGACAAGGATTTATGTGAGATACACTAGTGATATCATATGAGGTGCAAATCTGGTAGTGCGGTTTTACTCTTGAATTTGAGGTTTGAGAGTAGTGCAATCTCATATGGTAGCTGAACAATTTACATTAACCCAAAATGGTACCTTGGGTTTGAGAGTAGTGCAATCTCATATGGTAGCTGAACCTATTGTTTCATAACAGTAACTTGTGTTTTGTTTGAGAGTAGTGCAATCTCATATGGTAGCTGAACTGTAAACTATTCTAATAGAAAGGGAATATCGTTTGAGAGTAGTGCAATCTCATATGGTAGCTGAACATTCGGATTTATCACTAAACTGCTCTATTGGTTTGAGAGTAGTGCAATCTCATATGGTAGCTGAACATGTTCTTCCACATATCATAGATGGTTCTTGTTTGAGAGTAGTGCAATCTCATATGGTAGCTGAACGTTTTCGTTATTTCTTCCGCTCCGTCTGGTGTTTGAGAGTAGTGCAATCTCATATGGTAGCTGAACTTGTGTGTCGGCAGTTCCTTATGATACTGCGTTTGAGAGTAGTGCAATCTCATATGGTAGCTGAACACCCGGCAAGTATGGACGTGTACAGTGTGGGTTTGAGAGTAGTGCAATCTCATATGGTAGCTGAACTCGGCCGTGCTCTGATAGTTCTGCAAATCTGTTTGAGAGTAGTGCAATCTCATATGGTAGCTGAACCGGTAGCCCAGACTGCGGTTGCACATACGGGTTTGAGAGTAGTGCAATCTCATATGGTAGCTGAACTTCCATGTTTCATTCACTGTAGCAAGGTCGGTTTGAGAGTAGTGCAATCTCATATGGTAGCTGAACTAACAATTGTATTGATATGCGAGCCATATCGTTTGAGAGTAGTGCAATCTCATATGGTAGCTGAACCCTTTTTTGGGTAAACATACAAACATATATGTTTGAGAGTAGTGCAATCTCATATGGTAGCTGAACCTATCCCGTCAAGGTATTCATTAAGCAACTGTTTGAGAGTAGTGCAATCTCATATGGTAGCTGAACCTGAAAGAGTTACTTAATAAACACTGTCTGGTTTGAGAGTAGTGCAATCTCATATGGTAGCTGAACCTGTCTGCCGCAGTAACTGATGTAAAAAGCGTTTGAGAGTAGTGCAATCTCATATGGTAGCTGAACCTAAACGAAAGAAAAGACCAGCTCTTTCTCCGTTTGAGAGTAGTGCAATCTCATATGGTAGCTGAACCATCACTTGCGATACTGTCTATTTCGTCCTGTTTGAGAGTAGTGCAATCTCATATGGTAGCTGAACCGGAGTGGCTTGAACAGGAAGCGGAAAAACGTTTGAGAGTAGTGCAATCTCATATGGTAGCTGAACTGCGGCTGATGATTTGAACACTCTGTCGCAGTTTGAGAGTAGTGCAATCTCATATGGTAGCTGAACAATTTTGCGTCTGTTGGAACATCAGAATTTGTTTGAGAGTAGTGCAATCTCATATGGTAGCTGAACTATCAAAATGATGAAAGCGTACTTGAAAGAGTTTGAGAGTAGTGCAATCTCATATGGTAGCTGAACTGATGCCTGCAAGTCTGTGATGCCCGGCTCGTTTGAGAGTAGTGCAATCTCATATGGTAGCTGAACAAGGTAATGGCACATTGTGCGAATTAGACCGTTTGAGAGTAGTGCAATCTCATATGGTAGCTGAACGTATGGTTATTATAGTACGCCGTCAACGCGGTTTGAGAGTAGTGCAATCTCATATGGTAGCTGAACCTACGTAAGTGGTAAACCACATGTACCTGTTCAAACCCACCTGAATCTGAGATAATACAAGTATCAAAAACTTTAGTTGAAGTTTTTGCAACTTGCGAAAGGTGGTATGAACGATGGACACACAGGTAGTAAAACAGAATGTACAAATGTCTCAATGGGCGGGAATAATCCAGGATAGGATTACTTCAGGGAAAACGATCACTGAGTATTGTGATTTGCATGGTATCACAAGGACTAAATACTACTATTGGCTCCGAAAACTAAGAAAGTCAGCCATAGATAACAATCCTACTGCATTTGCTGAGCTGACTCCACCGAAGGACGAAGCTAAATCAATTACGACTGGACCACGCATTGACTACAATGCTCAGGTGGAACTTTATGTAGCAGGCGTACGCATTGTTATCAACGAGTCTACACCAAGAGATTTGTTGAAGATGGTGTTGGAGGTGGTTTCCGATGCTGAATGATGCGCATGGCCTGGACCATGTATATATCGCCTGCGGATATACTGATCTGAGGAAAGGCATAGATTCACTCGCAGCAATAGTCATGACGGATTTCCATCTGGATCCATTTGCA
>NZ_SNXO01000025.1 GCF_004362975.1 Aminicella lysinilytica
TGGAGCTAATGTGCGTATTGATGTCAAGTAGGGCTATCAACTATACAGGTGGGGCCATAAAGAGTATCACTGGTGCTTATGACGCGAAATATTCAGATACATATGAAAACCACAGAAGAAAAAATCACAGGAGCTTTTTTGTCCCTGTACGAGGAGAAGCCCCTGGAAAAAATCAGCGTCAAAGCCCTGGCCGAAAAGGCGGGCATAAACCGCGGGACTTTTTACGATCACTATCTGGATATTTACGATCTGTATGACAGGACGCTGGCGGCATTCACCGAAGACGTGATCGACATAGTCAAAAAATTAGTCGGCACCTTTCTCAGCGGTGATTTGTCGGTGGTGCTGGAATCGTACCCGGCATTTTATGAATCGCACAAACAGATGTTGCAGATATTCTTCGTGATCCGACCCAGCGTCAGATTGCAGAAAGCCCTTCAGCAGCAGGTGAAATCCAGCATTTGCGAGAATTTCGGATTTGCTTTCGATGACATGCCGGTAGAAGGTCGCTATATTATGGAATATATAACCGGCGGCCAGCTGAATCTCATGACTCACTGGTTTGTGGGGCAGGATCCCATGGACATAGAATCTCTGGTCAGGCTCATCTGGCAGATCAACAATTCAGGGCCCTGGCCGGCGCTCCTCAAAATACTGAAAGAGAACCAGGCCTGACATGCGGGCGCTTCAGTTATTCGCAACTTTCAGGCACTGCTCGTATGTCCTTTTATCGTAGGCGACAATGTACGCTTCTATGTCGTGATCTTTCAGAAATCCATTAATGGTGTCGATGGCCATCCTGATGGCCTGCTCCTTTGGATAACCGTAGATCCCTGAAGAAATCAGCGGGAATGCGATCGACTTGCAATCGTGTTCTGCAGCCAGTTCCAGGCTCCTTCTGTAGCATGACCGAAGCAGTTCAGGTTCCCCGTCTTTGCCGCCGTGCCAGATGGGCCCCGGCGTGTGGATTATGTATTTGCAGGGCATGTTGTAGCCGCCGGTGATTTTGGCGTCGCCGGTCTCGCAGCCTCCAAGTGTCGCGCACTCAGCCACGAGCTGCGGCCCCGCCGCCCTGTGGATGCAGCCGTCTACGCCTCCGCCGCCGAGAAGCGTCTGGTTAGCCGCGTTGACAACTGCGTCGACTTTCATCCTGGTTATATCTCCCTGCACAAAATTCAATGCCATGGTTATACCTCCTTGCTTTTGCGGGCGTTTCTGCGCTCCGCATTTTCTTGCTAAATTATACCATAATTTATCTCTTATTACATAGGGTATTGTTCCATCAATGGTACCTTTATGCATACGATTATGCATAAATCTTTGCATGATAAAACTATGAATTTCAGATTCCAGTACAAGGGTGTAACTGTATAAACGTTGACATTTCAACATTTATTGTGTCACATAATATGCCACTGCTATGACACTGAATGGTTCGGGCCTTGCTGAGCGCCAGATTTAGGAAAACGAAAAAATGCTTGAAGCACATTTTGGTTGTCGTAACTTGCATAAAAACGTGAGGAGTATCGTGAGAAATAAAGAACCGTAAAGCTCGAAAACACTGGAATACCAGTAATAGCCTCAACTAAGTAAGGTACATAGTCATAATTATTGCAGCTTCAGCGATGTATGTATCGTACCATTGATGGAACAATAGCCGATCTGCAATGTGAGGCAAATATGACAGCACTATGTACGTGTTGTCACGCATTATTTACATAGCGTACTATCAATCAGCATACTATCTTCACATTAATTGCCTATAATAATAACTGTCAAAAGGAAATGACATTAGAATTCATAAATCCTTTCAAACATTCTTTCTCATAAATAACTCATAATAACCCAAAATTTAATAATTAATAAGCACATAAAAAATCCGAGAATACCGACTCGGATTTTTTATTATTCTGGTTTCACACCAAATCCATCCCGGGTCCGCGGGCGAGCCCACCCAAAAGGCTCAGGCCCGCAGGCGCCGGGTTGGAATGAGTTTCCAAACTCGGCCAGATGAGCCTTATCATTGAGTTGAATGAGTTGTCACACTCGGCTAGACGGGCCTCGTGCACAGCTAGTTGGGTCCCGCACTTGGCCAGGTGGGTTCCACGCACGTATTGGTTCAATATCAAGGATGATAGTGCGTTTTTTTATTTATTGTAAACCAAATTCGCACTTATTGCCTGGATCAAAGATGTCAAGGTGCGTGGTGCTGGATGTAGAATCCATATATGTAATTATATGGCAGTAAATCGGAATGTTGACGCACTTCCTGGTCTCCGAAATAGCCTATAAGTGCGCAGACAATCGTTAGAATTCCAATATGCGCACCTCCATGCTCTGAGAATCACAAATAAGTGCGGAAATGAAATTCAGATTCACTAATCCGCACCTTCGTTCCTTAAAGCAGGGCAATACGTGCGCGCTCGCACGTTTACCCCAGATAATCAGATAAGAGGTGCGCGGCAACCGGGGAATTGAGACTCGACAACCGGGGAATTGAGACTCGGCAACTGGAAATCAAGGACTCGGCAACTGGGATAAAACAAAACGAATCCGGGTCCGCGGGCCTGAGCCCTTTGAGTAGGCTCGCCCGCAATCCCGGATCGTCATAAACAGATATCTATTAAAATCGAGCAACTATTCAGTGCTCCCTATTTCACCAGTGAGAACAGGTCGTTAAGCGACTCGCTCATGGTCGGGTGAGTGAACACCTGGTTTTTCAGGACCTGGTAATCTGCGTCCAGATCCATGGCCAGTTTCACGATATTTATCATCTCATAGGACTCCTCACAGAGAAGCTCGGCGCCGAGGATCTTATCAGTGTTTTTGTCGACTATGGCTTTCAGCAATCCCTGCGGACGGCGCAAAACCCGAGCTTTAGGAACCGCGGCCGTCGGCATCTTCACGATGCGAACATCCAGGCCGGCTTTTGCTGCTTCCTGCTCATTGATGCCGACTCTACTGAAAGGCGTTGCCATGAAAACGCTGTAAGGCACATTGCGGCGCGCTTTCAAATCATAGGCTCCCCCTGCCAGGTCGGCGGAAACTACGCGGTAGTCGTCCAGGGAAACGTATGTGAACTGGAGACCGCCGGTAACATCTCCCATTGCCCAGATCCCCGGCTGGCTTGTGGCATTGTGGTCATCCACGATTATAGCGCCGCGGTCAGTGACTTTGACGCCGGCCGCATCCAGACCCAGATCCGCAGTATTCGGCTTGCGGCCTGTGGCTACCAGGATCGCATCCGATGGCAACTCCACGAGCTCATCATTCAAAAGATACTTCACGGTGCCGTCAGCTCCCAGCTCCTGAGTTTTTGCTTCGAATACGAATGTCACGCCCTGAGCTTCAAGCAGGGCCTTGATCTCGGCGGCAACATCCTCGTCTTCGCGGGGGATGAAGCGGGCGCCGTCCTGAAGGAGGGTCACCTTGGAGCCGAAGGAGGAATACATAGAAGCGAATTCCAGACCTATGTAACCGCCGCCGACAATAGTCAGGCGTTTAGGCAGTTCGTCCAGATCCATGAGAGTCTCGCTGAAAAAGACTTTCGGGTTTCCGGCTAGGCCTGCGATATTTGGAATCACAGGGGTTCCGCCGGCATTGATGAAAATTTTCTCAGCCGAAATGACGAGGCTATCGGAGCCGGAAGCGCCGGATGCAGAATCTCCGGCAGTCTTGTCTACGCGAACCTCTGTCGGACTTAGAAAAGTCCCTTTGCCGTCGATGACATCCACGTTGGGCAGGTCCGCCAACTTGTGGTAGTTTTTGCCACGGAGCATGGAAGTCACGCGGCGCTTTTCTTCGATAGCGGCTTTATAGTCTGCGGCCCTGACAGCCCAGGCTGCGTCGGCATCGGCAGACGAGCCGGCAGTGCCGGAGGCTGAGGCATCGGCAGCCGAACCGGCAGCGCCAGAGGCTGCGGCTGCGTCGGCTTTTGCGGCTTAGGCTGAGGCTGCGTCGGCTTTTGCGGCTGAGGCTGCGGCCGAGTGGACCAGAGACTTAGACGGAATGCAGCCCACATTAATGCAGGTGCCGCCATACATTTTGTTCGACTGCTCTACCAAGGCGACACTTTCGCCCTGAGAAGCCAGCTGGCCAGCAAGAGTTTTGCCGCCTTTACCAAAACCGATTATTATTGCATCGTAATTCATTTCTTACCTCCATTAGCGCCGAACAGCTTGTTATCTATGCCGGCGATAGTTATCTTCGACAGGGTCTCCGCGCAGCTGTCGTTGAGCTGCCGGAAGACGTCATCCATGATCCCCGCCATCCCGCAGGCGATGAGGCAGTCGATATCCTGACTGCCGGAGCGCCACTTCACATTGACGATGTCGGCTCCCACCGCATCGAATATATCATTGAGAGAGACCTCTGCGGCCTTCCCCGTAAAATAGTAACCGCCCTCGATTCCGCCTTTAGAACCCACCAGGCCGGCCTTCTTCAGGCGGGCCAGGACTTTGCGGACCCGGGCCGGGTTGGTGCATATGTTCTCGGCGATCTCCTCGCTGGAAACGCAGCACCCCTTATGATTCAGAAACACTATTGCGTGAACTGCTACTATGAATTCTGCTGTCATTTTTCACTCCTTCTGATTTCGCAGGCCGGCGCCGATGGGGCTGGCCGTCCGCTGAAGTTCCTCAGGCTGATGGCCCCTGCAGGGCAGGCCTTCCGGCAATCCCCGCACCTGATGCACTCAGCGCTGCCGGGGTTTTCAAATAATTTCACATCCATTTTGCACACGTCGCCGCAATGGCCGCAGCGGGTGCATTTGTCCATGTCCACCGCGTAGCCCACAAAGGAAATTTTGTTGAAGGCTCCGTAGACGGCGCCCAGGGGGCAGACGTACTTGCAGAATGGCCTGTACACTATGACCGACAGTATGACCACGGCCGCCAGCACAGCCACCTTCCAGACGTAGAGCCAGCCGAGAATGCCGCGCAGACCTTTGTTCAGCAGTACTAAGGGCAGGCCCGCTGTCAGTGTTCCCGACGGGCACACGTACTCGCAGAACCACGGCTTGCCCTGGCCGGTGGCGTCCATGACGAACATGGGCAGAAGTATGACCAGCACCAGCAGCACGCCGTATTTCAGCCAGCGAAGGGCCCGGTCGCCGGGGAGGTTTTTCAGCTTTCGCACAAAGGGTATTTTGTACAAAAGGTCCTGCACGAGGCCGAAGGGGCAAAGCCAGCCGCAGACTACTCTCCCCAGCAGTGCTCCGACGACCATGAAAAATCCCACTACGTAGAAGGCGATTTTATATGTGCCGCTGTTCAGTGTCGCCTGAAGGGAGCCGATGGGACAGGATCCCAAGGCGCCCGGACAGCTGTAGCAGTTGAGTCCCGGCACGCAGGCCATTTTCAGGTTGCCCTTGTATATGTCGCCTCGGACGAATCCCTGTGCGTATCCGTTGGTCAGGGCCGCGAAGGCCAACTGGACGATTATTCGGATGTTGTCTTTCAGTTTCCTCATAGCTTTACCCGATCCCTATACATTCCAGGCAGATCCGGATGGACTTCTGCCAGATGACCTGGACCTCGCCACGATGAAAGCCGATGACCATGAAGGCTACGCCCAGGATCAGGACCCCCGCGGCTATGAGATTGTATCTGCGCTTGCTCATTTCTGTTCCTTTCAGATGCACCGGCTACCGGACACTCTTCAGCAATAACTGTGTCGCCCGCTACTCTACGCTCTTCAGCAATACCGATGCCGCCCCGCTACTCTACGCTCTTCAGCAGCTCGTCGATTATCTTCTTCCACTCAGACTTGGACCTGGCGCCTACGTAACTCTGGCCGATCTGGTCGCCCTCTTCATCTACGAAGAATGTCTCCGGCACCGATGAAACGTCGGACAGTTTGGCGTTGATAAGATCCGTCGACGGCAGAATGTGCATATAGCTTGCCTTAGTCTGCTTGACTATCTTCTTGGCTTTAGCCACCATGTCCTTGTCCAGGCCGCCGTTGTTGTCGGTCACGTCAGCCGGAATTCCGATAAGCTGAAAACCCTTATCCGCATATTCCTTGCTGATCTCCCCAAGTTCCGGCATCTCGTTGATACACGGGCTGCAGAATGTAGCCCACACATTGATCATGGTCAGCTTCTTGCCGCTGAATACTGTCTGATCTACCTTGTCGCCGCTTATGGTCTGGGCGGTGAAATTGCCGAAAAGGCTATCGCCCTTGGCTGTGGAAACAGTGTCATCGCTGCTGCCTCCGCTGCCGCAGCTGACTATGACCAAGGCCATGGCTACGACAAAAATCATGCTCAATAATTTCTTCATCTTAATATCCCTCATTCACAAAGTATAACTTCTGACGCGACTTGCGTCGCTGCCGCGGCTGCGCCCCGACAAATGTAACCGTTTGGGTTACTGATTAATGTAACTATATCAGATACAATTAGGATTGTCAATAGGGAAATGCGTTTTATGACCAATTACCATTTTAAAAACGCATTTCCCGTTTTTATCTTGTTTTATAGATCAATATCCAAGTATTTCCCAGTATCCATTCTTGTTAGCTCCTACCCTTCTGAGTTTCCCCTCTCTTTTCAAATCTGATAACAGCCTCTCCACCTGTCTGCTCGTGAGTCCAAGTTTCTCCGCAAGTTTAACAGCATTCAGCTTAGGATCTTCTTTTAGTAAATCTATGATTTTCTCTCCGTTTATTCCGACATTTATTCCGACATTTATTCCGACATTTTCTGTATTGACTACCTGCTGCATTGCCTCATTTATGAGCCCAAGCATGAACGTGACAAATACGCCTGCATCTGTATTCTTATCTGCCTCAGCAAGTACTTCATAATACTTCCTCTGATTGTCGTGGATCAGAGATTCGATTGGCAGCCATGCGAAGAAAGGCTTCCACTTAGAAAGAATAAGTGTATGCCATAATCTCCCCATGCGTCCATTCCCATCTTCGAAAGGATGTATGAATTCAAATTCGTAATGAAATAAACATGCTCTCACAAGGGGATGATACTCGTTTCCCTTAAGCCAGCTGAAAAGCTGCTCCATAACTTCCGGAACATATGCCGCCGGCGTTCCTGCATGAATCAATTTATCCCCATCATAAACTCCGACATTCCCGGAACGAAACATCCCGGCTTCCTTGACTAAACCTCCTGTCATAACTTTATGTGCTGCCAGCAAATCGTCTACTGAATATGGGTCCATCTGATCAAGCTTGTCATATATCTCATAGGCGTTCTGAACTTCCTTGATATCAGATGGCGGAGCCAGCACCCTCTTACCGTTGATAACATCAGTCACCTGATCTATAGACAGAGTGTTTTGCTCAATAGCAAGAGAAGAGTAAATCGTTTTAATACGATTCTCTCTCCTGAGAGTAAGATTAGTATCAAGGGCAGAAGTAACTGTGATCACTCCGGATAGTTCTGCTATATCTGATATCATATTCACGATTTCATCTGTCATTTCAAATGGTGGTCTGTATTCTGTCATGGCTCTCACCATCCTTTCATAAATCAATTTAGCAGCTTACGCTTCTCCCATGACGTCCCGCGCCATATCTCCGATCTCCTCCACGGCCTGGTCAGGAGAAAGTATCCTGATGCCGCCGGAGAACCGGAACACCCACGCGTAGAAAGTCGGGCTCAGGGCCACATCCGCCCACACATAGAAAGTCGACCGTGTGGCCACTTCCGTCTTCACCCTCTCGCCGAACTTGTCGATGACATACTTCATGAGTTCGTTCCTGCATTCCAGCTTCACCCGAACCCCCTGGCCGTCATACATCTCGAAAATCTGCCTGGAATAATCGTCCAGCCTGAATCCCTTTGGCTTTTTCTCCGCCGCCTCATCGCTGATGGCCACGCTGTCCATGCGGTCCACCCGGAAGGCAGATACATTATCGTGCTTATCCGACCAGCCGATGACATAATAGAAATCATCGTTCCAGTACAAGGCATAGGGGCTCAGCTCGTAGACTTCGCCGTCGTTGCGCAGGATCTTTTTCTTCTCCGGGCTGTACTCGATGTATTTGAAAGTGATCTTCCGTTTGCGATTGATGGCGTCGTTGACGTCGTTGACTATGTAGAAAATGTTCTCGTTGACAGGCTTCACCCGGCCTGCCGTGTTCATGTGTCGCTCCAGCTTTTTCTTCTGGCTGTCGCTGGCCAGGCCGCTGATTTTGCGCGCCAGCTCCCTGCTTTTCTTCTTGGTTATGAACCGCGACGAAAGCACGGCGTCGATGAGCAGCTGCAACTCCGGGATCTCGAATTCCCGCTGGCCCCAGTAGTATTTGTTGGGCTTGCTGGGGATTGTGATGATGTCGATGCCGCAGTCCACCAGCAGGTCCAGGTCGCTCTTCAGAGTCTTGCGGTTGGTGTTGACCCCCTGGCTCTCCAGGTAGCGCAGGAGCTGATGGGTGTCCTGAGGGTGGTCCTGATCCGACTTCTCGCGCAAAAAATCCATTACCAGGATCAGGCGTTTTTTCATTGTGTTGGGTTTGGTGTTATCCATAAGATTTCTCCCTTGTCTTACTTTCCTTCTTGGTGCTTACTTTCCTGTCACTCCCAGGTCTTCCACACGTCCGGCTGGTAGCCGACGGTTGCCTTCTTGCCGTTCCTGACCACCGGCGTGCGCAAAAGGTGCTGGTTTTCCAGCAGGTTGTCGATCTTGGTGGTGTCGGATATGTACTTGATCAAAGCTAATCCGTCCTGGTCTTTGGTCTTGGGGTTCAGCATTTCGTCGAGGCCACCTACGGCCTGCATGACGCTTGTGAGTTCGCCCTTGCTCATGCCCTTTTCCTTCAGGTCAATGAACTGGAATCTGATCCCCCGTTCCTTGAAATACCGCTGCGCCTTCTTAGTATCAAAGCACTTCTTAATGCCGAATATCTGTATGTTCATGGTTTGCTCCTATTGATTGCTGAGAAGCTCGCACAAAGTTTCAGCTTCTTCTTTGCTCAACGTGATGCCCTTACCCATCTTCTCATGGTCAGGCGCCCAGTCACGTATATCGTATTTAGGCGCTGCGCCGTTCCATGAGATTAAGTTCAGTTCCCTAGTCCAGCCCTTAGCACGCTCAGAGATAACTCCGAGAGATTTCACTATTTCATATTCAAAATTTGCCATTTGTTTTCCTCCGTTCATTTAGTAACTTCAGTTTGCTATGCCTTTATATAAACTCTTATTTTAAATTAATCTACTTTTGGAATTGAATTTAAGGTATTTGCCAATTCTTTTTTAGGATGTTTTATTCTTCCGACTTTACTAAAATTGTGTTGTAATATGTTTGCACACTCATCATCATTAAGCGAAGATATAATCTCTAAATTTAAGCGTGCACGAGATGCTCCTACATAAAATAGCAAAATATTTTTTTCATAAAACGCTTCAGCATCAACGTCAACAAGTATTACAGAGTCAGCCTCTAATCCTTTGAACTTCCTACATGTAAAAAAGCGCGTATCCTCTTTGTATGTATCATTCTTAGTAAAATCAGACAACCAACTTGTTCCTTCAGTTTTGCATGTTAGCAATACTGTATCAACATACCCTGCTGCCTTAGAGTTTGCTATAGCTCTATCAACACTTGCTATAATATCATGCTTACTACTACAAAATCCCAATGTGGGCAATGTTCCTCTAATACAGTTTTCCATCATATTAGGTCTTCTCTCGCTTATAGGTCGCAATGATGTTTTAGCTATATTGATTGTATTCCTACAATTCCGGTATAATGTTAATTTGCAATCTGCATTTCTAATATATCCTGGTATTTTGTCAGCTTGGACCAGTTGCAAATTGTCATAAAAAATGTAAAATGTACCATTTACTATTTCGTTTACTACCATAGACTCTAACAAATCAATAATGCTTGCTTCTTCAATATTGTCAAATCCAAAATCTTGTCCTTCATCAATAATAATATGTTTATAACCAAATGTACCATCAATGTACTTTTGTAGCAAACACTCTCTCAGCATTTCATAATCAGGAAAACTATTGTTACATAATTTACATGCAAAACCATCAATAGTGTAATAATCTATGTATTCGTTTTCGAAATGTGCAACTAGATATTCTCTAAGTTTGTAATTGTAGCATAAAAAGAGAACTCTTTCCTGAAAGTTCGCATGACGCCTAGCTTTTTCTAATGCGACCATGGTTTTTCCAGTTCCAGCTGCACCATTAATAACAGCACTCCTTTGTTCTGACAAAAAATCCAGCACTTTAATTTGTTCCTCTAAAAGTTGATGGAATACTATTTTTTTGATGTCAACTTCAGTTGTATTTATTGGGAAAATATCAAAATGCGGGCATAGTATTTCTTCAATCATGATCTTCGCATCAGTACTCGACAGTTTTGTGACTACGTCCCCTCCAGCAATTGGTATGTTCAAAGAAAAAATCCTGTCCACAAAAGGAAGTGGGTTTTCAAGTGCTTCTTTCGTTAAAACTTGCTCCTTAGGACAATCGGAAGGCAAATTTACCTCATCAACACTGCTTCTTGATACTGACGGAAACCATACCGCATGGACGAATTTACATCTAGTGATAATGCTTCCCCTATTTTTTTCATTAATATAATCAATCAGCCTATACTTGAAATGGTCTGCTTGCCTAAAAGGTCCCCCTTGTTTCATCGGAACTCCATTGCCATAGTACCATTTACCATTTTCGTATTTAACGTGCCCTGCTTTAGCCTCTAAGCACAGAACACCTTTATACTGATTAAAAATGATAAAATCCCCTTCATTTTCACTATATGTATTGCCCTTAACAGTTGCAATCTTCATTGAATGTAAAACATAATAGTCTTTAGGCAACTTTTTAAGTGCACTAAACATCAATCCCTCCATGCTGGCCTCACTGTGTGTATGCGGAACATCTGGTATCATAATAGCCATTATTCTATCACCTCTATTGCGTTTAGTATTCTGTCAACTGTCAAATTCGGATCAGCTCCAAAGAAACATGTCCAGCCTGGTATATTGTAATATGGAATTTCTTTATCCTCATCTGCCATAAAATACATTACTCTTGATTTTACCCAAATCAAATCACAATTGCAATCAAGTGACTGCCCATCTATCGATACATCTCCACTAACAGGTCTTTCATGATTGTTAAATTCGTCAGAGCGTTTAACCAGTTCTGTTGAAAGTTTGATTTCATTGTCATTAGATGTGAAGGATGCTACTATACTATCCCATATAGTATGATAGTCGCTCCCATCATATTCAACGCCATTTGTTATATCTATTTCCACATCATTCCTTTTCACTTTGTTGGTTTCGAGTTTACTATCCACAATGGTATCATGTCCTAAAAAATAATTTTCTATAATGTCCCAACGTTCATCATTCGAGTACTTATTTATCATAAAGCTATTCATAATGCGAACTGCTCTTTTATGCCTGTTTTCTATGTCCGATAAAATCCCATTTTTATAATTATAATTGTCGCTACGCATCTTCATCAGCTTTCTAGGGTCATTTATACGCACAAATATCTGCGGATTCTTACCTCCCTCATACTCATAAGTTGCAAGTCCAAACAATTGCAAAATTGACGCCATTAATTGCTGATACGACACTTGCGTGCCTGGCTTTGGCACCGTTAAATATGTGACATAGTGAATTCCATCTTTCATATTAGGTTTTGCTTGCCAAAAATACTTTTTTAAATTGTTTGAGATATAGGAATACCTTTGCGTCTTTATTGAATACATCGATTCTATTATGTTTATGTTCTTGCCAGCTTCACCCCTTTTCTTTTCAATAAACTTCCATGGTTCCGATGGATTGTTATATGTTTCTACATGGTCAAAGCAGAACAATTCTAAAAGTAGTTTAAGATATTCTTGTTTTATTTTCGGATCAAATCGCTTATTGAATAAGGAACTAAAATCCTTCATTGTAAATCTTCTTCCACCAAACAGCCTCTTAATATCATTAAAAGTATCTTGAATTGCTCTGCAAACTTCCTTAAACCTTAATTCTATTTTATCATATCCTGGATTGTAATTAATTGTAAGTTTCATGTTTGGTACAATTTTATGTTTGCCATAATCAAACAATTTACCATTAAAAAAATTATACTTAAACTGTGCAAAGGTTTCATTTGAAAAGTCATTTTCCCAAATTTCTCCTAAGTCTATTTCAAAGACATTGCCAGTTTTCGTTATTATACAATCACCTGCTTTTCCATACGAATACTGTTGATCTGGCATGCAGTCTTGCATCATCTCACAATACCGTCCGTATCGCTCTAAAAATTGTTCTTCAATCTCATTAGGTACAATAATATACTGTTTTGAAAACAGATTTTTTGATCTAACTGTAATAACTTTAAAATGATACTTGTTCAGCAAATCTGTGCTTAGAAGCATCAATCCACTTTTCAGTTTAAGGTCTACACTTTCCGTGTCAAACAAATAGCTAAATGTATCTGGAGAAACAAGCAGATTGCGGTGCTTCTTTTCCTCATATATAGAACATAGTTTATTTATTATTGCTTTGATCTGATAATGCCTAAGCCCCGAGAGCCCCCATAGTGTTCTTGCATAATTCATATCTGATCCAAGGTAGTCAGTTATAGCATAGCCTACTTTCAGCTTTCTTGCAGCTCTCCCAATTTCTTGTACATAATCAGCTAGCGCACCCGTAGGCGCATAGTGGTATATATTCTCAACATCGCTGATATTTATTCCCATACCAAAAGCTTTAGTTGCTAACATTACTGTAGCATCTGAATCTTTAAAACTATCATAGCTTTTATCTCTTTCCGCACTTTCCATGTCACTGCTATAATACCGTGTTACCTTAGTTGCAATATCCGGATACTTATCAGTAATATTGGTCAGAACATCCTCTATTTGAGATTTGTATGGAAAGTATACAATTGTTTTTTGATGTTTTTTTACATATTTACATACGGCCGCAGTAGTAAGCTGCAATTTTTCCTCTTTATCTTTGTTTTTTGTATTGACTTGACGTATATCAAAAATAATATTATCGCGACGAACATACCCTATGTACATATGCCCTGAGTAGCATGTTAAGTGTAGGCTTCCTTGAAGATCATTTATTACGTCGTCCCTTCCTCCATAAACAGCGGTTGCAGTCAAGCATAACATTGGGAAAGTACTAGTTTGCTGGGATGACCTAGATGTACCCCTTCTTATTCTTTCTATATGATCTCCTAAAAACCAATAATCAACTCTGAAATCCCTACCCCACGAAGTGACTAAATGTGCCTCGTCTATGACCATAAGACCTATTTTACGTTCCCCAATTAAAGTCGAAATATCTGATGACAATAGTAATTCTGGAGATAAATAAACAATAGAATACTCACCATCTTTTATGCCATCTAACCTCCGCATCCTCTCTTTATATGAAATGGTCGAATTAATATATGTTGCATATTCTATTCCTCGCTCTTGCAACTCTAACACTTGATCTTTCATTAATGCAATAAGCGGTGAAAGTACTATTGTAAGCGGTTTATCCGTCTCTCTCTCATGAAGATATATGGCTGGAATTTGAAAGAAAACTGATTTACCTGCCCCTGTAGGAGCTGTAACTATAATGTCAGAATACTGAGTATCATTTTTTTTTGCATCAAGGCATTGCTTTATTATATCTGCAATAATTATTCCCTGAGAAATATCAACCGTTTCATTGCTCACATCAGGATGAGTATAAAACTTATTATTTCTAAACTCTGCATCTTTACCCCAATATTTTTTTAGCAAATCCAAATGACACTCTTCTGTTTCTTCCCTTTTCTGCATCTCTGTCTCAGAAATCCCAAACACTATATTGTAAAAAGATCCCAATACATTCATTACGCATATTTCGTTATTTAAGTCAGTGGTCGCATCTCCTAGTATTCTATATTTTCCTTCTTCTAGCCTGCCATCCTGCAGAAGATACTTTGTATGTACTAAACTAGAAATAGTTATATCAATGCAACACTCATTACGCACATTATAAGCATCTATAATGTGCGTATCATAAAAATCGAGTTCTTCAATTCTTAAATTAACATCAACTTCATAGTGCTTATTAACATACGAAAGTAAGAGAATATCACCATCGACTTTGTAGTCCGAATAGAACTGTGAAATGTAACTATCTGGTTGTTTTATTGTTTCATTATTGAAGCATTCTTCAACATCCTTTTGAGGGCTTAAGCATGGTATTGGATAATAATAATGAAAAAGGTTATTATCCACAACAACTATTTTCCCTGGAAATGCTGAGAAATCAGACAATATATCAGCCAAAGCAATTAGTTCTTCATAAAATCCCCATACTTGTCCATGAGCAGAAATCAAAGGGCTTAAATAATCAGTTCCTTTGATTTTGCGTATATCAGGGTATTGACCGTCCCAATTATTGGTAAAGTGTTTTATCCCTGTATGTTCAATTGATTCATAAAAATCTAATGGGAATCCTTTAAAGAAAATTAGAACGTCCTCATCAGCATTTAAAATATCTGTTCTTTCTAAAAATTGATCTATACTATTACTAAAAGCCGTGTTCATCTTCCACATCTCCTAACTAAAGGTAATCGTAAACCGTACCCTACCTTCTTTTAGATAATAACTATACTCATATTTGTACCCCGTGATAAAGTAACATTTGTATAGTTTCTGTATCATTAACTTTATCCCCTACAAGTGTTGATTCAATCGCAATGGCTCTTCGAGACCATTTTTATACACATATTTTAATCCTATTCTATTAAATATTGGATCCGCATCGTGTATTATTCTGTGATGGTTGGGGCAAACTATCATTTGATTGCTTGCATCGTTGTTTAAACTGTTCACGTAATAATCTATGTGATGAGCTTCAGCAACATGTGAGTCATATTCTTCTCCAATCAACTGCCCACAAATCTGACACCTGTATCCATATAGCAATTTCAGATTATCGCCTATCTTGCGATTCAGTTTCCTGACTTTATATACTCCTTGAACTTCATTTATCGTTGATGTTGTGTCCTCCATATCTATATCGTAATTTGCCTCATATAAATACTCTGATTTACCTGCAACATCTTGTTTTACTGCCTCGATATCTGTAACTCCTATAGTATCAAATTCATAAGTATCATCATACTCCGTTGTATAGATTGCTAGGTATTCTTTTACATCTTCCGGTAGCTTCGGAATCGATCTAGAGCCCTCAGGGCGTATCTTCCTCGCATTTGAGAAGAAGTTATAACTCGATGCGAATATCTGCTGTAATTCACGAGCCAAATCTCCATTTCTGGGATATCGAATTTGTATTACATCAGTCTTACGATTAAACTTCTTATCAAAGTTTACATTTACAACCTTTGCGTCATAGGACTTCCCATTCAGAAATATCTTTATTGGTTTCTGCTCACCTTTAGTTAAGTAACGGTTCATTATTCTTCCGAAAACGACCTGATTTTCAACAGGCAAGGTTATTCCTTCTGTCAAAAGTGACCAATTGATTTCTTGTTTATAAACATATTCATTGCAACCTTCCATATCTGTACTTCTTATGCATCCTTGGTAAATCTGCACTTAGGATAGTTGCTGCATCCTATGAATTCTCCATATTTGCCGCTGCGCGTCACAAGTTTGCCGCCGCACTTTGGGCATATATTCTGCTCAATTTTGGATTCTTCTTCAGCCTTGGCAACCTTGATGTCTTGATTATGCTTTTCCATTACTTCTTTTGATTCGATATCGCCTGCGTTAATTGCCTCGCAAGCGGTAGCCACCTGTTCTGTTGTCAGCAATTTCTCCTGATGCCCTTTGATTGCTGTAGTCAGCTTATTGAAATACACTACTCTACCTTCAGCATCGTCCACCCTTAATTTGGCATCCAAGGAAAATGCTATGAGTGAAATGAATGTTGATTCAGGCAATCCCGTTAATGTCTGCAAAGCCTTGATATGGCCATAATTTTGACGCAGCGGATTGTAGAAGTTGTTAGTAGTGTTGCCTAACTTTTGTTTCCATTTATCGGCATCTGGCGATTCGATTATTACTCCCTTGTAGTTTTTCGTCTCAATAACGAATATGCCGAATTCCGACACAACTACATGGTCTATCTGCGTTACACCCTTGTTGCTTTTCACTACCACATCATTGATTACTCTATATGCATCGGGGAGTTTCTTCAGAAGCGAGCTAACAGCCGCTTCCCCCTTCTTGCCCTTATACTTTGCTTTCCTAGATTTGTTGAAAATCATATCAAGCAAGAATGAGAAAGCCAGCATTCCCACTAGCATAACCTTTATCTTAATGTCCATAGATACCTCATTTCAATTTCGCCGCAATTATATTCACCCACTGCTCGCTGTCGCGACCATCACGCACGTCTCCAGTCAAGAATGTTTCCTGAAGTCGCAGGTTTGTATCAGCAAATAACTCTGCTACAGCATCCTTACTATAGTCGCTATAGTACCGTCCTCCACGGAATTCTTCAGAGGAACCGTTCTTAAAACAAGTATAGAAGACTCCCCCGGGCGTCAAGGCGCGCTCAATGCGGCAGATCATGCCGTGCATGTCTTCCTTTGCTACATGGAGCAAGGACGCGCAGGCCCACACACCATCGAAAGCCTCTTCATAGTCAAGTTCTTCGAATGTTTGATTTATAACCTCAATGCCAGTATAGTCGCTCGCCAGCCGGCATAACTCCGCAGAGCCATCCACAGCCGTGACCCGGTAACCTTTTGTTAGAAAATATTTGGTATCCCTGCCGGATCCACAACCTAGATCCAAAATGCTTGGAACATCTTCCTTCGGAAACGATGTCTTAACGCACTCCAGAAAGTGATCGCAGAGAGACGTCATATCGCCGCCAACAGTGGAATCGAAGAAGTCCTGAGCCGTCTCGTTATATGTATCCAGCGTTTTCTTCTCGTAATCTTTCATCTAAACTCCCATTCTCCGAAGCCCATGTTCCGCGCGGATTCATAGACCGGCATCATTATCTCTGACAGTTGTCCCGAGAATTCGGTTCTGTCGAGCCCCGGCCTGTACAACCGCTGGCGGACCTCTTCACTGTTCAGATTCTCACGAGCGCAACGCTCAAAAAGTCCTTTGATATTTTTGTTCTCCTGGGTGAGTTTGTATGCGTCGTATTCCGCTCGACAAAGCTTCTCAAAGTACGCATCCCACCGCGGCAGGTTGTTGCTTTTGCTGCTGTTGATGCTGCGGCTAGTCGGTATCAAATTCCACAGTTCATCGCTTGCCACATAAGACCATGGCACAAAGTGATCTATGGTGATCTCTCTGCTGCCCAGAACCTCGCCATCATAGATGTCAATGATCGGATGGATCTCCGATATCCCGCGCCAATACTTGATAACATTATTCAGCTTGCGCACCTGCGGCGGATATAGTTTGCTGGCTATGCCCGGTACCGTTGGATTCCTTCCCTGCAAGTAATTGATTAGATTGAAATCCGTCCAACCAAGCAAAATACCATAGTTCTCACTAATATAGTCGACCCATTCATCATGGATCCGAATGGTGCTCTCAAGACCTCGAGCCCTGTAAATAGTGTAGATCATCCCGGTTTTCCTGTTGATGTAGTCAACAGTCGCATCGGGGCTCTGCTTCCAGAAAGCCGTGTTGGCCTCCGGCATAAAAGGAGCCTGAAGTCTGTACGGCACATTAAGCGTAAGGGTTTTCTTCATGCGCAAAATCTCTGCGTCATTGCATTCAGCGAGATAGTCTTTGATTTTCTCAGGCTTTTCTGACGGTGTCAAACCGCTTATTTCAGCCAAGCGCAAAACGATCTTTTCCAGCGTATCTGCCGGTCCAAGATTCAGATGAAATTCGCTGACCATATACCAAGCGTCGATTATCATCTGATCGATCAGATCTCCATATGACATCTCTGCCCTTCCTTCGCCGACATTCTTCAGGATTGCCTTGAACCAAAAGAGCTTGTAACTCTCGCTCTTATTGTCGAAAATCCTAGCTAGGGTCCTAGTATTCAGTTGTGAAGAAGATGGTAGATTCATACTGCTCCTTTACTGATAAATTGTACCACAATTCTTGTTTTCTGACAATTACCCAAAGATAATTGTCCTATTTTTCGGACTTTATTTTTGGCGATTATCAGAGGAGCAGCATAAGCACCAATGCAACAGCGAAGCCTATCAGAGCCCACTTTCCGCAGGCTTTGGCTTTGATAGGTTCGTTGGAATGATAAACTAAGAACAAGATAAATCCCACAAGTGGTATCAGGCATGACAAGATATTCAGACCTGTGCTGCTCTGATCATAATCACTGCCTGCGTTACTGTTATACTGATTAGGATTATAGTACTGTGTGGAAGCACTATCCGACTGAGCAGTTCCACCATTTACCTGGTTCCCACAATATGGACAAAACCTGGAATCCGATTCGATTTCTTTACCGCAATTACTACAATACATTTCTGCCTCCTCTACTTATTACCCTTCTTCAAATAATGATCTAATGCCATCAATCCGCCAGAGAGCAATATGCCTCCTGTGCTGAAACAGATAGCTTGGAATATCTTCTGGATTCCTTCATAGGTATATGTGTAAAAGTCCGCGCCAAATGTCATCGCATTAAATGAAAACCCATAAAACAACATACCTACGCCGAATACTATAGCTACTATGCTGGCCACTAAACCCAGAGTGTCCTTTGTTCCTGTTTTATTACCAGTCGAAGTTCCAGGTGAAAACACTCTTTGCGAATAATCGATTTTACTATCATTTGTTGAAGTGTTCTCTTGTGCAAAGGCACTTTCAATCTTAGCACCGCATGATGGGCAAAACGCTATCCCATCTTTTAATTCAGTTCCACAATTTTTACAATTCATTCTTTGCCTCTCTTTTCTAACTAATTAACTCACATATATTTGAAACAACAACACATTTGGGGGAAGAAACGCCGGGCCGTAGGCCCCGGGGCGGCCAGGTTACCTTTTGTGCGAGGGGATCAACCCCGGGCAGACAGGATATCCACGGCCTTCAGATATTTAGCCCGGCGCAGAGCCTTTGCTTCCTCATCCTCATCAACACAGCCCAGGAGCCGGCTCTCATCAAGATTGTGGGCAAGGTCGGCCAGCTTGACGGTACGAGCGATAGGATTGTCCTTCAGGTTCCTGACATAATCTAGGTAATCAGTGGATTTATGGTGGGTCATAAGGGCGATGGCCTCGGTGATCTGGCGGGGGAAAATCTGCTCCAGCTCTCCGATAGTGATATACGAGTCCTCCACAGAATCGTGGAGAAGGGCAACGCAGGTGGTGTCCTCATCCTCCATCTGCTCGGCCAGATGAATGGGGTGATAGATATATGGAACCCCGCTCTTGTCTTTTTGACCGGCGTGGACATGATATGCTATCTGCATAGCCATTCTGGTTAATTGGGTGTAGATCATTTGGAACCCTCCTCTTCTTCAGGTGGAACATACTCGACGCCTAGGAATTTAGCGTATTCTTCGTCAGTCTGCGCCAGGATCTCCTGGCTGAGCTCGAATTCCATCTGCTCCATCATTGAATACTGATCGTCCCGCTTGCTCAGCGCATCGTAGAATGCCTGAGCGGCTTCACCCTCTATGGGGTTCGGCTCCTCGTAGCAGACGGCAATGGCTATGCTGCTTCTCTGCATTGCGTTCAGCTGGTTGTAGGCTTCTTCGTAGGTCATGGTAGTCACCTCGCTTCTATATTCAATATCGCAATTGGAGTATTGGCTTGGCTGAGTTATTTCGCCCTGGATTTCACCGCTGACCCGGCGGCCGCGCCTGCATGGCTGGAAGTTTTGTACAAAGAGAGGGCCCGGCTCTTCATGGCGGCTGACCTTGACGGCGATGTGACGATGGTCGGCGTGCTGTCCGCGTGATTGTTGATGTCGAAGTCGTACTCATGACCGCGGTAATACATGCCGGCGATCATGACCGAATAGTAGTCATCAAAATCCACTACATAGTCGCCTTGGTCGTAGTAAAGATAGTCATAGCAGCCGGCTTTGATGGTGGTGTCCGCATCCAGGTAGCATACGTTATATGTATCCTCATCGTTTTCCACAAAGGCCGTGTAATCCATGACGAAGAGGCCGAAGTCGTCGATGGTCATTGGGTGGGTGGTGTAATTATCGACTTCAACGCCGATGACCGGCTCCTCGTAGCGGTCGCCCTGGAACAAAAATCCCGCATAATAGAAGGGTTTATCGGTGGCGAGGGCGTAATCGCTCTTGCTGAAGCTGCCATAGACAGTCTTACTTCTGACCTTGCTGTAGGCTCTGACTTTGTAGTAATACTCGATGCCGATGTCGGTGACCTTGGTGTCCTTCCAGTATCTGGTGCCAGAGCTTTTGATAGTCTTAACCTTCTTGTATGTGCCGGCGGTGCCCAGCTTGCGGTAGATCTGGTAGCCCTTGGCGCGCTTGACCTTATTCCACTCGATGACTATGCTGGTGGACGAATCGGTCAGGGCTGTGATGGCGGGCTTCCCAGGCTTGGTGGAAGCAGCGGCGGCCGACGCTGTGCTGACTAAAAAGATGCTCATGGTGATGGCAACGGCCAGGGCCATTACAATGGCTATGGATCTGAATATTGCTTTCATTATGTTCCTCCTCTGATTATCAGCAGCCGGGTGCAAGTCCGCAACCCCAATGCTGATCAATATCTGCATGACAATAACCGATAACTCATTCATCGAGATTATCGTAGCACCTAGGAAAAGAATTGGCAATAGGGGTTAGGGGTAATGGCCGTTTTTTTGGACATTATCCGTGTTTTTGTGGAGATCAGGGCCGAGAAAACTGGCAAGGCGGTCCACCGGCTTGTAGTCATTGACGTCTGAGCCAGTACTATTTGGCTTTTTGAATTTATGGCTATTGTTTTCAAACTTTCCCATATTATAGCGATTGTCAAACACCCTAAACACCCCCAAACACCCCTAACACCATCTGAGTCTGTTGGTGAATTCACTGAGGATCCGGATGGCTGTAAAGCAGATAACTGAGGATCCGGATGGCAGTAAAGCATATAATGGAAGGCCGTGGCCTGCGTTTTGTTCTAGAGTAAATCTTTCAGGAATGCCTGGTCCATGGGGCAAGCGACTGGAAAGCCAAGTTTTTTCAGAGTCTCGCCAAGGGCGGCAAGCAGTCCCGTCATGGCATCTACCCTGGCATTCTCTCCCATGTGCCCGAGCCTGATGACCTTCCCGGCCATGACATCAAAGCTTCCTGCGATGAGAATATTGTGATCGGCCTTCATAGTTTCTATGATTTCCTCATCCTTTATGCCCTCCGGCACAACCACCACGGTGACAGTGTTGGAATGACCACTCTCCAGGAACAAAGACAGGCCGGCGGCTGTGACGGCGACCCTGGTGGCGTGGGCGATGCGGGCGTGACGGTCCAGAATATCTTTATCCGCCAGGACATTATCTATAGCGACGTTCAGGCCGTAGATGTCACTGATAGACATAGTGTAAGGAAATTCTTTGTGCTCGTAATAATCTTTAAAGTTCAAAAGGTTTGCATAAAATGATGCCACTGGCGTTTTCCGGTTTTCCATTACGGTCATGGCGTGATTGCTGACCCACATCATCGTCAGACCCGGAGGCGCAGAGAGAGCCTTTTGTGACCCACCAAGGAGCACGTCAATGTGGCTTTTGTTCACGTTTACGTACTCGCCGAACATGCCGGCCACGGAGTCGACCACCGTCAGAATGCCATATTCTGCCAGCAGGGTGCAGATGGATTGTATGTCGTTGAGAACGCCGCTGGGCGTGTCGCAGTGTACGACCGTGGCGTATTTGAAGTCCGAGTCGCTCTCCAGAAATGCCTTCAGCTCGGCCACGGGGACGGGCCGTTCCAGGGCCGACGAAAATTCGACCACGTCGCCCCCGTACATTCTGACAAAATCAGCAAAGCCTCGGCCGAATACGCCGTTTTCAATGACCAGGACCCGGTCGCCGGGCTCGGTCAGGGTCGCGCAGGCGGTCTCCAGTCCCAGGATGCCTTCGCCGCCCAGGATGTAGGCCTGGTTTTCCGTGTGCATGAGTCTGGAAAGTTTACGGCAGGTTTCCCTGTAGAAATCGAAAAAACCTTCATCGAGATCCGGATTAGTTGTCGGCAAGCTCCTTGCCATTCTTACATTTTCCCGGACGTTAGTAGGGCCCGGCGTCATAGTCTGGTACATATTGCATCTCCTTTTTCTGCAGTTCCGATAACTTTGTTGCTTTTCAATAACCGCCTGCAGTTCCGATAACTTTGTTGCTTTTCAATAACCGCCTGCAGTTCCGATAACCTTGTTACCGGTACGAATTTCTGGTTGCCATGGCCTTCAGGCGACCGACTATGGGGAGGACCACCACTGCCGCTACCACCACCTGGGTGACATTGCCCGGGATCGAGCCCAGGGGCGCTACCCAGTTATGATACAGTATGACCTCCGCGAAATAGTAGCCTGTTATCTTGATGATCAAAGCTGCGGTGATTCCGGTGACGTTTGCAATTGCTGGGCGGCAGGTCATCTTCTCTGTGATCAGACCGCACACATAGCCCATGGCGCCAACGATAACGAAAGTGAACGGAGCCCATGCTGTCCATCCGGACATCAGGTCGAAAAGCCCCATACCGAAGGCGCCTGCCAGGGCGCCGGTTTTCCTGCCGTATACTATAGCGGCGATGAACAAAGGGACGTTGCCCAAATGTATCAGTCCCCCGTTTCCCATGAATGGAAGTCTGATGTTGATAAACATGGTCGCCGCCAGGGTGAGTGCGATAAAAAGTGCGTCGATTACGAGTGTCTGCGTAGACGAACGTGATTTGTTCATAGTCTGTGATGCCATGGTTGATTACCTCTTTCTTTATACATATTGCATTGGTTAGCTGCGCTGCAATTAACTTGATTAACTGCGCTGGCGCGTAGCGGCTGACTTGGTTACGCCTTCAATTCTACAGTAATATTGCCCATATTTAAATGGGCAAATAGTTGCATATTTTCAAGTATAATATGGGTACAATCGCGGTAATTTCGCTACTGTATACTTATTTGATGTGATTTCCAAGAGTACAGTTTGCATTTAAAATATATGGCATTGTTAGAAAACTGGAGGCTGTTGGTTTCTGTCGGGCAATTGGCTGATATCTACCCCAGTCCTGAGGCAAGAGCTCATATGGACTTGGTGCCCGCAAATATCTGGAACATATCATTGGTTTCTGTCGGGCAATTGGCTGATATATACCCCAGTCCTGAGGCAAGAGCTCATATGGACTTGGTGCCCGCAAATGCAAATCCCAGATCCGCCACATTGCCCCTATTATTGGGGCAATTCTTGCGTTTAGAAATTCTACTTAGATTCGATTGGCGACCGGCGGCCAGCCACCGCCTTAGCCGCGCTGCCTTTTATTCTATTCCTTCATCTCGTATTTCTCGCACCAGTCGCTGAGGCTGTCCAGTATCGGGATCAGGTCGTCGCAGGCCTTGGTCGTGCGATACTCCACCCGGGCCGGCACCTCCATAAACTCGTGGCGCGTCACCAGGCCGCACTCCTCCAGCTCCTTCAGAGCCTTGGCCAGAACCGTGTTCGAAATCCCGTCAAGCCTTTGTTTCAGATGGTTGTAGCGGATGCTTCCTCCGTTGTTCAGAGAGCAGATGATCTGCATTTTCCACTTGCCGCCGATGAGCTGCATGGCCCGATTCAGCGGACACTGCTCCATACACGGGCAGCTGTAATGAGTCTCTATCATGGTAATCTCCTCCTTACCTGGTAATAAAAAAAACAGTATTGCGGTAATTCATACCTCTGCTATAATAATACTAGGTAATAAATAAAGAGTAAAGAACTTTTTGTTACCATTGACAAAATATTTCAACAAATCGCAGAAAATCTTCGTCCGGCGCCGGCAAATGTCGACCGCATTCGACTATTTTCGGCATAATAGCAGAATCAAGGAGATTATATGGCATTTTTTATTCAAGGACTCATGCTGGGCTTTGCATACGTAGCGCCCATCGGCGTGCAGAACATGTTCGTCATCAACACGGCCATGACCCAGCGCCGCCGCCGCGTCTACGCGACAGCATTTATAGTTATGTTTTTCGACATCACCCTGGCCGTGGCGTGCTTCTTCGGCGTTGGCGCAATCATGAAAGCCTCTTTGTGGCTTGAGCTCATCGTCCTGGGCGTCGGCTCCATCATCGTGATCCTCATGGGCATCAGCCTCGTCCGCGCCCATGACACCATGGACACCAGCACCAAAGTCGACATCCCCATTCTGAAGGTCATCGCGCAGGCCTGCGTCGTGACCTGGTTCAACCCACAGGCCCTCATCGACGGCTCCATGATGCTCGGCGCTTTCCGCGCGTCCCTCCCGGGCGCAAAGGGTACTTTGTTCATCATCGGCGTGTCGATCGCGTCTATGTGCTGGTGGCTCGGCCTGTCAACGGTCGTCTCCCTTCTGAGCACAAAAATCACCGACAAAATGCTCCGCGTGGTCAATGTGGTCTGCGGAATTATCATAATGTTCTACGGCTGCAAACTGGCCTGGAGCTTCATCGAACTAGCGATGAAAATGTTCGGATAATATGGCATATAGTTGAAGGCCGTCGGCTTTCTGATTTACCTACAATATATCCTTCCAGAAAAAAGGCTGTAGCAATTGCAATTGCTACAGCCCTTTGCATTTTACGGTGATCTGGCGGCCAGGCGCCGGGGGCAGTTCCGGAACTGGCCCCCGCAGACATTTCCGGAGCTGGCCGCCGCAGACATTTCCGGAGCTGGCCGCCGCAGACATTTCCGGAGCTGGCCGCCGCCCGCAGACATGTTTTCCAACAAAACCCGGTTTCAGGCCTCCAAAAAAAGAACTTTCCACAGAAAGGTCATAAATCTAATCCATTATATGGTATATTTACCATATAATTGTTGTTCATGAGGGCAAATCATCATTTCTATAAGCTCATTTCCTCATCGAATCAACTAACTCCGCAACATTTGCTCTTGAAAACCTCCAAACCGTGCGCGAGTTCTGCCTGGAGAGCCGAAATATGGCGTTTTGTCGGAAAACATGTCTGGCCAGCAAATCCGCCAGCCCAGCAAAACATCTCCGGCCAGCAAATCCGCCGGCCCAGCAAAACACCTCCGGCCAGCAAATCCGCCATCCCAGCAAATCCGCCGGCCCAGCAACCTGTTTGCCCGGCAGGCCAAGTGTGGTATAATAGTTCCATATCAAAAGGGAGGATCATCATGAAAGAGATCAAGAATATAAACAGATACATCGACCACACTTTGTTAAAAGCCGACGCGACGCCGGACGATATAAAGAAGCTTTGTGACGAAGCACGGAAATACAATTTCTATTCCGTCTGCGTCAACTCATGCAATGTGGAGCTGGCAGCAGCCCAGCTCGAAAACAGCCCGGTGAAAGTCGCCTGCGTAGTAGGCTTCCCTTTGGGCGCCGTGGAAACCAGCGCCAAAGCCTACGAGGCTGACACCGCCTGCGCCAAGGGTGCCGACGAAATCGACATGGTCATGAATATCGGCGCCATGAAAGCCGGCGACTACGAGGCCGTCCTCGACGACATGGCCACAGTGGCCTCCATGGTCTACGACAACGACGCCATCCTGAAAGTCATCCTGGAAACCTGCCTCCTGAGCGACGCGGAAATCGTCAAAGCCTGTAAACTGGCTGTCGAGGCCCAGGTGGATTTTGTTAAAACTTCCACGGGATTTTCCACTGGCGGCGCCACAGTTGCAGACGTCAGACTCATGCGCCAGGCAGTTGGCGACCAGTGCAAAATAAAAGCCAGCGGCGGCATCCATGATTATGCCACGGCCGCGGCTTTGATTGAAGCCGGCGCAGACCGTATCGGTGCCAGCGCTTCTATTGCAATAGTTACGGGCGCGCCAGCGAAATAGCACGCGCCAGAGAAATAGCACGTGCCAGCGAAACAAGCGCGCCAGCGAAATAGCACGTGCCTGCGAAATAAGAGTGCCAGATAAATAGCACGTGCCAACGAAATAAGAGCAGTAAAAACGCCGCCCATCCGGACGGCGTTTTACATTGCGATTTCTGCGGCGGGCCGAGGCCCACGCTTCTTCTACAGCATCTTCCTGGTTTTGCTACCTCTCTTCCACAATCCTATATTCTCGAAAACCATGGCGGCCCTGCGGTCGATGGACTCGCGGGTGTCGAAGCCAACATGTGGAGTGCAGACCAGTCCGGGCGCTCCGATAAGCGGATGATCTGCGGCCAGCGGCGGATCCTTCTCGTAGACATCGATGCCTGCGAAAATCTTTCCGGCCTTCAGGGCTGCGGCCAATGCTTCCGTATCCACGACCGGTCCGCGGGAAGTGTTGATCAGAATTGCGCCCTGCTTCATTTCTCCGACTTCCTTGGAACCGATGAGCCCCTTGGTATCAGCCGTCAGCGGCGTATGAACAGAAACGATATCCGCTTCCTTCATCAGCTGATCCAGCGGCATGTACTTGATGCCCAGAGACTTGGCGGCAGCACGCTCACTGCGGCTGTAGCCTATGAGATTACATTTGAAAGCTTTGAACAATTCCGCGGTACGGCAGCCGATGGCTCCCGTGCCGACAATGCCAACCCTGCGGCCCGCCAGCTCGTGGCCCGCCAGAGAACCTTTGCCCTCGCAAGCCTGCACAGCCGCGTTGCATTTTGTTATATTTCTCAGGCAGTCCAAAGTCAGGCCCAGGGCCAGCTCCGCAACTGCGTCATCACAATATCCGCCCGTGTTGTAAATCGCCACGCCGCGGTTTTTGCACGCCTCAGTGTCCACGTGGTCGATGCCAACAAAGGCTACCGAAATCATCTTCAGGTTCTTGTCGGCCTCGATGACTGCGCCGGGCAGCGGATGGTTGGCGATCATCAGAACTTCAGCGTCGTCTGCGCGCTTGATCAGCTCGTCCACATCCGTGGTCACCGTGTCGTAAGCAGTGAATTTGTGGCCCTGGTTTATGAGTTCAGCCGCAAAACCGGCCAGCATGTCCTCGGACACGCCCAGGGGCTCCATTAAAACTATTTTCATGTGTAATCCTCCTATATTCGCGCGATCAGGTCCCTGGCCTCAGGTGTCAGCGGGATCAGGTCGGTCTTATCGAAATATTTAATGTCGAATTTCCGGTTCAGGGCGCCGAAATGCTGGAGCCCGAAGCCGATTTTGTTCAGGTACGAGAATACGCCGATGGCGCCCGGGGCGAAATCTCTGGCCTCAGTTCCGTAAATGGCGCAAAGATCCGGCAGGTCTCCGAAAATGTCGTTTATTGTCGTTCCGTAGTCCTTGAATCTGTCGGGAACATTGCCGGCCTTGATGGCCTTCCCGATGTTGTCGGCGCTCATGGCCGCAGCCATGGAAGCCCTGCAAAGACCCACGCCCGTGACCTTGCCGCTGCCCATAGCCAGGGCTTTGAACACGCCATCCTCCGACGCGAATCCGCCCGTTATGATTATGGCAGGAAGCTGGCAGCCTTCCGCCTCCAGTTTTCCGACAATTTCCACCAGCTTGCCCTCCAGGGAAACCGTCGGCAGGCACCACTCATTGATCATTTTGCACGGGCTGTAGCCACTGCCGCCGCCTGCGCCGTCGAAGGTGACCATGTCTACTTTGTTCGCCGATGCGATGCGCAAAACTCTCTCTATGTCTGACGGGTCGAAGCCGGCCATTTTGAAATACACGTTTTTCAGGCCCAGCCTGCGCAACTCCGCCAGCCGCTTCGCAAAGAATTCTTCGTCCCACTGGGGCAGCCTGCCGTACATGTAAAAGTTAGGGCAAACGCCTTTCTCGTGAGCATCCAGGGTTTCCTGCGCAAAAGGATCCGGGCGGACGATGCTGCCCATCTTTGCCTTTGCCTGGGCTTCTTTCAGGTCCTTCAGTCTGTTGACCGGCTGGGTGCCCTTGGCCGACTGACCGAACTTGAATTCCAGGGCCTCGGCTCCGTATTTGGTAATGGCGATCTCAGGCACGCCGACCATGTCGTCGTCAACATTGCACTGCGGCACGATCTGGCCGTAACCGCGATAATACTTCCTGAAGCAATCCAGTATCTCGCCCATCAAAGGGAAATCTACGACTTTTCCCTTTTCCATGCGCAGGTTCGGATCCTTGCTCTTGGAATCCTCGCCGACCATGCATGTAACGCCCGCCATAGCGGCGCCGCTGAAATAGTCGTGCCAGTCCAGCTTGATGAGGGCCGGCAATATAACAGGAAGGGCCATTTTCACCGGATTGATCGTCCCGTACTCCACGCCCAGTTTCACATTATATATCTCGGCGTCCTCATATGTAGGGGCCGCGCCCTGGGCGCCGAAAACTCTTCCGTTTATATTAAAATGTGAATAATCGAAGGGATATACTTTCTCGGAAGCGATCTGGTTAGCTCCCGTAGTCGTAGGATAAACTGTCCTCTTGCCGAGGACGGCTGCCAATCCCAATTCGCATACTGACTTGCAGTCCTCTGTGCACATAGAGCACATGCCCGACGAAGCCATGATATATTTGCTGTTGTTGCGGGTCCATTGGTAACCCGAACTTAAAGACGGTGAATAAGACATAGTAAACCTCCCTGCTAAAGTTACTGATTGCTCTCGTGATTCTCACGATTCCGCTTCAATTCAGCGTCGGTCTCTGCGGTCGGCGCTTCTTGCTTCAACTTCGCGTCGGCCTCTGCGATCGACGCTCCTTGCTTCAATTATATCACACTGCACTGCGGCGGCGCAGAAATAATGGTGGCAACAATGGATAAAAATACCCGGCGGATTTGGGAAATCCTTTGCCGGGTCAAAAATGTTCAGAAAATGTTTTTTTGTCTCTTGGCTGAAATTCTTGGGATCGTGATTTCCGCGGATAAGAATCTTGTTACCACTGAGTCTTTGCAATATCTCTGGCCATTTTTCCTCTTCATCCCATATGAGATCCCCCCAAAATGTAAATATTATCCTTTTCCTCCACAGCGGCGTTCCAGTTGTCAATTAGGGTCCTATCCATATCCTCCACATCTGCGAATTGGCGGTGGTCAAAGCCTATGATATTGGCATGCCCAAGGTGCATGTCAGCTATGTAAAAATTCCTCATTACGATCCCCTCTTTCCCGGTTACTTTTCTGCCGATTCTGTGGCATCAGGCAAAAACTCTATCCTCAAAGTCATGCCCATACCCTGAGCAAGTCGCTTCAATGTACGGACAGATGGGTTTCCGTTTCCATGCTCCAACTTGCTGATGTCACCTTGCGCGATCCCGGTGACTGTCGACAATTCTTTCTGCGTCAGTCCGGAAGTTCTCCGTGCATCTATAATTGCCTGAATAATAGCACGCTCCGGTTGAAGATTATTATATTCCTCACTGAATTCCGGATTTTGCAACTGTTCCTGCAGGAAATCATCAAATTTTGCTGTCATATTACTACACCTTAACCTCTACATCAAAGTTTTTCATTTGAAATCCTTTCTTACTATAATATATGTTATATCCTATATTGTCAATAACTTAGCAAATAAAAAACGCAAGGACACTTTACATCCTTGCGCACTTCTGTCAAATCCGTTTCTCCAGCAGCACCAGCCTGACGCCGGGTATGCCGCCCAGATCCCATGGGAACACGCCCACCTCAGCGTAGCCCAGCCTTTTGTAAAATGCCCTTGCCCCGGCGTTCCGCTCGTTGGTGTCGATGCGCAGATACCGGCAGCCCCGGCCCGCGGCGTACTCTTCGAAAAACTCCATGAACCGCCTGCCGTAGCCTTTGTGCATAACAAAAGGTTCTATGGCCAGCGTGTGCAAAACCATTACTTCTTCGGGCTCCGCGTCGTACTGCCAGTCGCCCTCGGCGTAGGCGCCCAGCTGGGTCTGGTTGATGATGCAGGTGCCGACGATTTTCCCATCTTCCTCTTCAACAAAAATATCATCCCGGCTCAAAGCCTCTTCTGCAGTGGCTGCAACCGGGTATATCTCTCTGACCCAGCCGGTAGTCAGCCTGCCCTGCTCCTCAGCCGTGTGCACGTCCGAATACAGATCCACTATCCCCTGCAGATCTGCCTTATTTGCTTTTCTGATCAACACAGCATTTCCCTCCTCTGCGCCATTCCGATTCTCTGCGCTTTTCCGATTCCTCAGATGAAAAAACTGCCTGGCGGGGATCGTCCCCATCAGGCAGCTTCTATGTGTGGTGGAGATAAGGGGGCTCGAACCCCTGACCTTTTGGATGCCATCCAAACGCTCTCCCAGCTGAGCTATATCCCCGAAATCACTCGTGATATAATCTTATACTATCACAGTGGTAAAGTCAACGAAATTTTGGTTGGAATCGAAGCCACCGCAGTGGAATCGAAGCCGCCGTAGTGGATGGTTACTGAGCTGAATAGCCTCTGCGCACGTATCAGGCAAATATCAAAGCCCATAGTGCGGATTTTTCTTTATTGTAAACCAAAATCGCACTTATTGACTCAATCAAAGGGGTCGAGGTGCGCGTCAATAGTTATATAACCCATACTTGGTATTTTATGGTAGTATATCGGATCTTAATCGCACTATTCCTCCTCTGAAACGGCCTATCCGTGCGTGACCAATCGTTGAAATTCCAATACGCGCACCTCCATGCCCTGAGGGCCACTGATAAGTGCGTAAATCAATTTGGAAACCCGCTAAGTGCACCTTTGTTCCTCGATACAGGGCTAGACGTGCGCGCTCGCACTTATACGACCAAATGGCAACAGGAAGGTGCGCGGCAAATTATAATACAGTTCAGAAAACCTTAACCTCCAGACCCGCCAGACGATGGCGCGGTAGAATTATGGTATATTTTGTAATTAATTTACATTTATTGGTTGACAAAGCCGCTCATCTGTGGCATGATTACAATTACCAGTTATTGCCAATTAGAATTTGCAGGAAAACCTGGAAGAGAATTCCCAGGAAAACCTGGAAGAACAGAGGAGGACTTATGGGATTTGCTGATGCACTGCACTTCGAACTACTCAGGCAGAAGAAAATGACGACCACTTACCCGAAAATACTGGACGACGCGCCGGATGGGCACTTGCTCATACGATCAAGACGGAAAGGGAAAACATATTACTGGGTCCACCACAATCAGAACGGCACTTCCAGCCAATTGAACATTACCGGCCAACGAGATCTTATTGCAAAATTGGTCAACAAAATGATAAAGAGAAAGATTCTGATCAGGGCTAAGAATAATGTTAAATATATGGAACTGCTGCAAAAGGAATTTTCTGACGTGGATCCGAGCGAGGTTTTGAAGTCGTGCCCAAAGAAATACCAGGACGCGGCGCTTATGCTCAGGCAACAAAACGTCGAGCGGCGCATGTTGGAGCCCTACAGTAAGGCGCCCTTTGATCCGAGGTACCATATTCACGAAACCGACTGCGGAATCATGGTTCGCTCCAAATCAGAGCAAATCACGTGCAACACATTTACAGCTTACGGAATTCCTTTCCATTATGAGGAAGAGTTCGTCCATAAAGAAGGTGGCCGTAAGATTTACACCGATTTCCGTATTTTTCTGCCCGCAGATGTCTTCTATATCTGGGAACATCTTGGATTGTTATCAGACCTCAAATACTGTGAGCGCAACGTTTGGAAACTGCATGTTTTCCAAAAAAGCGGACTCGTGCTTGGCGCAGATCTGATTCTGACTATGGATGATTCCGACGGGACTATCAGCAGTTCAATCCTCAACAAAATAATTGAAACTCAGATTCTCCCGGCATTGCAGGGTGTAAGAGTCAGCAAAGAACTTATTATGGCTGCCAATGGCGTCCGCAGATAAATAGAAACTCACAACAGATCCATCCCGGATCCGCGGGCGAGCCCACCCAAAAGGCTCAGGCCCGCAGGCGCCGGGTTGGGATGAACTGGACTGTTACAGATTGTAATAGCGCTGATACTAATCGTCATTAGGCGATTAGTAATTAACATTGACTTCACCATACTTCTCCCTGAATCTAAATTGGGCCAAATCTCCTCCTGCGCACGTATTGGTCAAATATTTATGATGATAGTGCGAATTATTTTTTATTGTAAACCAAAATCGCACTTATTGAACCATTCAAAGAGCTCGAGGTGCGCGTTGCTGGTTATAACTACCTTGATTGGGATTATATGGAATCGTATCAGACAGAAAACGCACTTCCAGGTCTCTAAAGCAGCCTATACGTGCGCGGCAAATCATTGGAATTCCAATATGCGCACCTCCATCCTCTGAGAATCACTGATAAGTGCGTAAATCAATTTGAGAATCTCTAGAACGCACCTCCATCCCTAAATACAGGCCTATACGTGCGCGAGCGCACTTATGCTACCAAATGACAACAAGAAGGTGCGCTTCAAGGTGCTCGGAAGGCGGCGCCAAGGGCGTGCCGCCGGGTGCTCGGAAGGCGGCGTCTGATAGTTGGAACGCTGTCCTACACAGCGCGCCAGAGCAACATACCATCGGCGAATTCCACATCCAGGCTGCCGGTGTCCTTAAGCCACGAAAGGTATGAGCGGACAGTGCTGCCGACGAGGACATATTGCTCGAAATCCATAACCAGGCCGTACTCGTTGAACACTTTCTGTAGGATTTGCTCGAAGCAAATGGGTGCCCGACAAAATTCGACAATTTTCGAGGCGATCTCGTTGACTTTATCGATGTTGAACTGTGCCAGAGGCGCTATGTTCTCTGTAGCCTCGGCGTGGGCAGGCACAAAAAGTCTGGCCTCCAGTGTTTTCACCATTTCCAGGGTTTCCAGGTATGCGGCCACATCATAGATGAAGCCGATCTGATATTTCTCCAGAGTCTCACGGCTGGAAAGGCAATCGGCCAGATAGACCACATCATCGCCATCCCTGAAGCCCACCATATCGAAAAAGTGCCCGGGCAACGGAATCGATTGAAAGCCCTCCGGCAAAACCTCATCTGTCAGATACTCGGCGTCGCTTTCCTTGGCCATGAGGAATTTATGGCGCAGATCCTTTGGCGGATAACCGCCGTAGAGGAAACTGGTTTCCAGAATCGGATGCCGCGTGAAATCACAGTCGATCCCCGGAGCATAGATTTTGCAGCCGGTCTGCCTTTGTAAATACTGGTTTCCGCCGATATGGTCAGCATTAGAATGAGTGTTATAAATAGCCTTCAGATGCCAGCCTTTTGTGTCCAGAATCTGTCGCACCTTACGGCCGGCATCCTTGTCGTTGCCTGCGTCGATGAGACAAACATCGGCATCATTCAATTTTACCAGGCCGATCTTGGCCGGGCTCTGGATGTAGTAGCTGTTGTCGGCCACCTGAATCAATTCAAACATAGCGATCCTCCGTTAATTCAACTTAGAATATATAGTTTTGGCCTCCTTCTGGATGGTGGGGAAGCCGTACTTGGCTTTGATCTCGGAAAGGGAGTCGTATCTGGCGGCGCCGATATTCGAGTCGTAATAGGCTGTGACCGCATCGTTGAGGGTCTTGTATTCCCTTGAATTCAGGGTCTTCTGCCAGTCGGTGCCGCCTTCCGCGTCATTGAGCGTGAAACAGATTACCGCTCCCACATCGTAGCAGAGCCAGCGGATGTCGGCCACGCGGTCGATGTGCGTGGACATATAACTGAAACACCATGAGAAGTTGGTTTTGTCCGAGCGCCCGTCGCTGATGAATGTGTAATCCGGGCTCTTGGCAACGCGGGACGCCAGTGTGCTCATGTACTGAGCCGTGCCCTCCGCGGTCTCGATGTTCATGAGTTTGCGGAACATTTTCGGGGACGCCGCCTTCAGAGCCGCTGTCACTTTCACATAATCCGAAATATTCTCATCGGTGCTGGTGAAAGTTCCGTGGGTGGCGCCGGCCAGCAATCTGTCCATGACCTTGTAGCGCAGGCCCAGCAGGCTGTACCACTGCGCGCTCTCCTCTTCATAGGAAACCGGCTCGTCCGTGGACCAGTTCTGCTGCATATCGTAATGGAAAAATTCGTGGGACAACAAAGGCAACGATAGTGTAAAATAGTTGTTGGTAATATAGATAATAGAATAGAGATCAGTTTCTGTGTTAAAATAGAATTCTAAACAAACAAACAACAGAAAGGAATGATCTCTATGCCTAACAGTATATACCAAATCACAGAAAATTTCATTAAGAAAGTTCAGGAAGTCACATTTAGTGCTGAATTAAGCAGTCTGGATGATCTGACAACGGATCTTCAAAAAGTAAGCAACGAGTTCTGCAAAAAAATGACTGAAGCGGCTTTGAAGGAACTCAATGAGTCGATAAGAGACGACCGGAAACTGCGTAAGGAAAATGGATTGACGATTCACAGTAAAGACAGGCCAAGGTCATATCTGACAGAGATCGGAGAGATCCATTATGCCAGAGATTGTTATCTTGTACATGAAACAGGCAAACATACCTGCATAATGGACCGGCTGATAGGGGTAGACGCGTATGACAGAGTGGGCAGAAATATTGGAGCCAGGCTGGTAAGTGAAGCTACAGAAAATTCATATGCGCAGAGCAGTCGGATAGTGACCGGTGGAACTGTGAGCCGTCAGACAGTGCGTAACAAGATACTGAAGATGGGGCCACTTGAGTATCCGGCGAGGGGCGAGCTGAAGCAGGTAAAGGAACTCCATATTTATGCTGATGAAGACCATGCCCATCTGCAGAAGCCAAAGAAGGCAAAAGGTAAAAAGCTCCAGATAAACCCTCTTGCGGTAGTGACGGAGGGGACTAAAGCTGTTGCAAGTGGACGCAATAAAACGATATGCCCGATGCGTTTCGTGGATCATGAGTTCAACAGCAAACGACTATGGAATAGTGTTGAGGGATACCTGCGGTCGGCCTATGATATGGACTACCTGGAAAAGATATACCTGCATGCTGATGGTGGAAGCTGGATAAAAAGCGGATTGTCAGAGATGAAACAGAAAGTAGAAGTATTGGATGGATTCCATCTTGAAAAGTATATTATGAAATTGGTAAGGCTATTCCCAAATTCAAACACACACTATCGCATAACCAATGCGATAAAAGCAAATGACAAAGGAAAAGCAGATAAAATATTTCAGTCGCTGCTTGATAAATCTGATGGAGATACCCGGAAAGAAGAAATAGTGAAAAAAGTGACGAAATACATATTAGGCCACTGGGATGCCGCGGTACTCCGTAAGACAGAGGACATCCCCGGAAGCTGCACAGAGGGGCAGATAAGCCACGTGTTATCATCTAGATTTAGCAGAGAGCCACTTGGATGGAGCAAGGAAGGCCTCGGATCACTTAGCAGCCAGAGAGTATATATTATGAATGGTGGAAATATCAAGGGTAGTGATTTTGGAGCTACAAGTGATAATACATATGCAGACCTGATGGAAATGTGTCTGTCCGGCAAGATGAACGAGAAACTGGACTGGAGTATAATCGATGCGAAGATACAAAGCATATTCGATACGGGGAGCGGAACTCAGCAGGTCCTAAAGAGCCTTGGACAGTTACAGAATGTCACGCTATCGTAGAAAATACCAAAGCCACAGAAGCTGTCAACCTAAATTACCAACAACAACTTGACACTATCAAAGGGGGGTGCGGACAAAAACCTGGACTCTATTAGGGTTCCGAAAGGAGCTATAAAATGTATTCAAAGGAGCAGCGTGAAACCGCTTTGAACCTCT
>NZ_SNXO01000026.1 GCF_004362975.1 Aminicella lysinilytica
AGACTGACCCTGTAAAAGCCGCATGATTTTGAAACAAAAAATAGCCGAATAACGGAGGCATATCACCATGCGTCTCTGTTTTGCGTTACTGAAATTAGTGTGACACGAATTTCATACACCTTCATGAAACCTAGGGACCAAGCCGTTTAACGTAAAAAGAGGCATATCGCATCAGAATTAGTCTAATGCGACAGCCCCTTTTAATTATTAGTTATTTTTGTTAAATTTAGTAGATAATCGTCGTTACCAGCCAGTTTTCAATGAAACTGATACCCGGGTTCAAAATGTAACTGGTTATGTTGAAAAGTACCAGGACAAGAAGTATAAGATACCCTTTGTCATAGACCTTCCAATACCAGCTGTATTTCTCCAGATTGAATATCTGAGTGATGATTCCGAAGCCGTCTAACGGCGGTACCGGTATCAGATTAAATATCATCAGCACGACATTTATCATGACTACATACTGCAGCATCTGGATTATTACCGACCCTGCCGTCGAAACGAAGAAGGCGCTGTTAGTATGCACTATTATATGCAATATAAACGAAAATAGTATTGCTATAAGGAAGTTCATAGCCACGCCTGCAAAGGCTACCAGCATCTGGTCAAGCCTTTTGTGCTTGTAGTATCTCGGATCGATCTGCACAGGGATACCCCAGCCGAAACCCGCAAACAGCAGACACACGAAACCGATAATATCCATATGCTTCACCGGATTGATAGTCAGCCTGCCCTGTAGTTTAGGAGTAGGATCTCCGCAGGCGTAAGACACTGCTCCATGAGCGAACTCGTGAAATGACAGTCCTATAACTATGCCCGGTAACATCAACAGTTCCGATATGAACCAGCTGCCAAAATCTGAAAACTGGCCATTGAGAAGATTCAACACTACCATAGCCGCAATTACTATTGCCATCGGAGCTAAACTCTGTTTATTCATTATTCTCTTGTCAATCCTTCTATAGATTCCTGCAGTTCATCGATAGTCTTATTATGAGCGTCAACTCTTTCGCAGATATCCATTGCATCCTGCTCCAGTTCTTCGCCGGCCTTAGCCTTTTCATAATAGATCTTGCCGATCTTAGCAAATTCTATATCGATTTCCTTTCTCTCAGCGCTTACTTTTCCCTTGAGTTTAGTCAGTTCGATCGCGTCGCCTGCTCTGTCCCCTGCCATCTTGGCTGCGTCTGTGATTTTGTCAAATAAAGCCATTACAATACCTCCATGTAAAATAGTTATTTGCAGTTTACCAGTCTGCTCTCTTTAGTAGTTATAAGCCTCTTCTTGGTCTCGAAGGACTTCTTTTCAAGCTCCATATCGTAATCGATTCCCTTGAACTCTTCTCCCTTGTTGGAAGCTGCCACCTTGATGATTTCCACAGTCAGCCATGGATCGCATATTAGCATAGGGCCCAGAGTATTAGTGAAAATGGAGTTGTTGACTATAGCCCCTTCTTCCCTGTTTTTACCGCAATTACCATATCCATATTCCAGTTTTCCGAAAGGCTCAGCGCCTGTCAGCACCAGATCGTTCATCTGTATCTGGTTACCTATCATCTGGAATTGTTGTCCATTATACACGCATTCGAACCAGTTGTCATCCCCGTATACATCATTATTTTCCGTGGCATACAGTGAAACAAGGCCCAGGCCTTTTATTTTGCTGCCGTCTGTTCTGACGATCTCACTGCCGAAAAGCCCAACGGACGTACCCGTTACGATGAGCGGTTTGCCGGCCTTGATAAACTCATCAAGCTTATCTTTGTACGGCAAAAGCCAGTCATACACTGCCGGGAATGATGATATCTCCCCGGGAGCGCAGAAAATTATGTCGTAGTTTCCCGGATCGAATCCCTCAGTAGCAAAGTCTATCTTATTGACTGATACGGTCATGCCGGCCATTTCGCCGTAGCGTTTCAGTGCCAGCAGATTTCCACGTTCGCCGTGAAGGAACAAAGTGTCGGGAAACAGCCACGCGATCTTTAATTCACTCATTTGTTACCCTCCTCTTTGATATATTTTTCCATATGTTCGTAGGTGTGGAGCCAGGTTATCAGGTAGATATTATCTGTCTCCGCCTCCTCTATTTCCTTGAATATTACGTTAACATCCTCTGTATCGGCAACAGATATCATGGACGGATCCACGCCCTCGTATATGAATCTGTTGACAGTATCGTAGCACACATGGTCTGAGAAACAGAAGTACTTCTCCACGTCGGACCTGACCAGTTTGGAAAAGTCGCAGTCGTATGCATAGAACGATACGGCGTAATGAGGTATCAGATCTACCAGCGGGCAAAGACCCAGGCAGACCATTTTTCTGTTGGGATCGTTGGCCATTACGTTGATACTTGTCTGCAATGTCTCCGGATTCTCCTGTTTGATACGCATGTACTTGATGGTCTTATTCTTATACTTGAGTATCTCGAATCTCCCTCCGACGTTCTTGAAGTTTCCGAAGGCCTTCGCTGAATCTTCCAGACTTATACCTGCCAGTTCCTTAGCCACGGCCGCCGCCGCCGAATAGTTGTATATCATGTATGGCGTGTCGTAAGGCATATCGAAGTCTACGCCGCCTATCTTGAATTTCCTGTTTGTAAAGTCCGCATCGGTCACGCTGTAGTCAGCCTCGGCATTGCTGGAATGACCGCAGTTGACGCAGTGGAACCTTCCTATGCCGTCGGTATTATAATAGTCAAAGGCTATCTTATGATGGCATTTAGGGCAGGCCATGGTAACATAGCTGGCGTCTTTATTAAAGGCTTCAGCATGTTTCTCTGCTCCGTAAGTTACTACTGTCTTTCCATCGTCATCAAAGGACTTGGTGCGAGGCTCGTCGTTATTCAGAAACAGTCTCAGATCTCCGCCGGATACGGCGTCCTTGAGTTTTCTATAGATATAATCAGGGTCTCCGTTACGCTGGACCTGATCCTTCTGCAGATTTGTAATGAGAAGATTCGCCGCCGGCAGCTGTTCTCTTATGACAGGTACATATCTCTCATCTGTCTCGAAGATATAATAATCAGCCTTGACGGTGCCGCCCAGTGAGGAAGCCTTGATCAGCGCGGTGCACACTCCGTAAATCAGGTTGGCCCCTTCCAGATTAGATACTACCTTCTTACCGTTAGCCTTGAATATGTGGTTGATAAGATTGTTAGTCGTAGACTTTCCGTTAGTGCCCGTTATGAACAGCACCTTCTCCGGATCTATTCCCTTGAAATGGGACACCATCAGCGGATCTATCTTCATGGCCTTTTCTCCGGCCAGATTGGTGCCTCTGGACTTGTCCACCATGCTTATGAGAAAGTTAATGAACTTTCCGAACCACAGTGCTAAATGAAATTTCATCTGATTCTTCCCTCCAGACTGAAGGTCTTTCCTTCTGTTATCTCTACGTCGACGAAATTGCCGACCATGTTTTCCTCTCCCTTAAAATTAACCAGCTTGAATCCGTCTGTACGACCGCTGAAGGCATTGCTGTTTCTTTTGCTCCTGCCTTCTACCAGGACCCTCTCGATCCTGCCGTCATACACGGCGTTTTTCTCTGCGCTGATAGAATTCACCAGTTCAACCAGCCTGTTGAACCTCTCATGCTTAACATCCTCCGGTATCTGATCCTCATAATCGGCCGCCGGCGTTCCCTGACGCACTGAATATAAGAAAGTGAACGCCGAATCATATCTGACCTGAGCCACCAGATCCAGTGTCTCCTGAAATTCTTCCTCAGTCTCTCCCGGGAATCCAACGATTATATCCGTTGAAATCGTTATGTCGGGAACTGCCTTCCGAAGTTTATCCACCAGCAAAAGGTAACTGTCTCTGTCGTAATGCCGGTTCATGCGCTTCAAAATATTGGAACTGCCCGATTGTACCGGTAGATGGACATTCTTGCAGAGCTTGTAGCACCTGGCAAAAGCGTCTATCAGATCATCCGACATATCCTTTGGATGGGATGTCATGAATCTTATCCTGTCAATACCGTCGATCTCTGCGATCAACCACACGAGCCCCGCAAAGTCCACTTTGTCCCCGCCTGCGTTTACGCCTTTATAGGAGTTTACGTTTTGTCCCAGGAGCATTACCTCCCTGACACCGTCCACCGCAAGAGCCTGTATCTCCCTGACTATATCCTCCGGTCTGCGGCTGCGTTCACGGCCGCGGGTGTATGGCACGATGCAGTATGTACAAAAGTTATTGCAGCCGAACATTATGTTCACCAGGGCTTTGCTCTTGAAAAGCCGTTTGGCCGGCAGGCCTTCTACGATCTCGCCGCCGTCTGCCCATATCTCCATTTCCTTATCTTTCTCCTGCAGAACATTATTCAGGAGTTCCGGAAATCTGTGGATATTGTGAGTGCCGAAGATTATGTCTACCCAGGGGTATTTGGTCTTCAAAGTATCTATTATAGGTTGCTGCTGCATCATGCAGCCGCAGACGCAGACTATGAAGTCCGGCTGGTCTTCCTTCCTGCGTTTAAGCTGACCGAGGGTTCCGAAGAATCTTTTATCGGCGTTGTCGCGAACGCTGCATGTGTTGATAATAGCCACTGTTGCGTCTTTTCGCTCCGCCACTTCTTCATATCCCATATTCGTCAGCATGCCTGCCAGTATTTCCGAATCGTGTTCATTCATCTGGCAACCAAAAGTTGTAATGTGAAAAGTCTTATTCATTTATGATCCTTAAATTATGTGCATTTCGTTCTTTTTATCTCTGCCCATGAGCAGTTCTACGGCTTCTCTGGCGTCTATACGATCATTGATACAATCATAGATGGCCTCTGTGATAGGCATCTCCACGCCTACCTGCTTAGCCAGTTCATAGGCCGCTTCAGTTGTAAACATGCCCTCAACGACCATGCCTACTTTCTTGGTGGCCTCAGAAGGTTTCATGCCCTCGCCTATCATTATACCGCAACGGCGGTTCCTTGAATGCATACTTGTGCATGTAACGATCAGATCGCCAACTCCGGCAAGTCCGGAAAAAGTTTCTATGTTAGCTCCCAGTTTGACTCCCAGCCTGCTCATCTCTGTGATTCCGCGGGTCATGAGGGCTGCCTTGGCGTTGTCTCCGAATCCGATACCATCTGATATTCCGGCTCCAAGTGCTATGATATTCTTCAGAGCGCCGCCCAGTTCTACACCGCAGACATCTTCATTGGTGTAAACTCTGAACCTCTCTGTCATGAATACTTCCTGTATATACTCAGCCAGCTTGATGTCGCGTGATGCAACTGCAACTGTCGTAGGCAGGAATCTACCTACTTCTTCCGCATGGGACGGTCCCGACAATACTACGTATTTTACATCAGGTCTCAGAATATATGCTATCTCTGACATCCTCATAAGCGTATGCTGCTCTATGCCCTTGGCAACATTCACCACTACCATATCATCATCCAGGAATGGGATGGCGCTTTCGAATGCGCTTCTGAAATGCTGTGCCGGCGCGGAAAACAGAGCTATGTCTGCTCCCTTCAGGGCTTCTTCTGTAGAGTCCACTACTGTAAGGTTATCATTGAACTTGATACCCGGCAGATACTTTACATTTTCTCTGTGTTCCTTCATCTGAGCAATGTGCGCCTGATCTACATCGCATATCTTCACCTGATGACCTTTATTACTTAAGGTAATAGCAAGAGCTGTTCCCCAGCTTCCTGCTCCTATTACTCCTATTTTCTTCATTATTCTCCACCTTTCTTTTTGAAACGACTAAAACTTATGCTATCTTCTTCTCCATGTATGAGTCTTACGAAATTACTTCTATGTTTAAACAGCACCAGAAGCGCCATTATAGTACCTACATAAATGAAATCCGGCTTCATAAAGTAACATTCCACCGGAAAAGCCAAACCTATTATTATGGATCCAAGGGAAACTTTCCTGGTGATCAAAACTGCAAGCACTACTATTACCAGCGATAGCAATCCCAGTCTCCAGTCTAAAGTAACTACTGCACCAAAAGCAGTAGCAACTCCCTTTCCGCCTTTAAATTTCAGGAATACCGGCCATATGTGACCTATAAATACAGCCAGGGCGCAGTACATAGCTGCATCCGGCGCAAAAATACAGGCCAGGCTGACGGCCAGGGCTCCTTTGGCAATATCTACTACCATAGTCACCAGAGCGGCCTTAGGCCCCAGTACTCTGAGTGTGTTGGTAGTTCCGGCGTTTCCACTGCCGGCTTTCTTGATGTCTATACCCTTCTCACGAGCCTGTAACGTAGATGGCGATATATTACCAAGGCAATATGAAATAACTATTACTAAAACAAACCAGGTATTTACCATGTATTATTGATCCTTCTCTCTCTTTTCTCTGAATACGAACTTTATAGATGTGCCTTCAAAGCCAAAGGCATCCCTGATCTTATTTTCCAGATATCTCGAATATGAGAAATGCAATAAATCGCGTTTATTGATCTGGAATGAGAACAGTGGAGGCTTGACGCCTACCTGTGAAACATAGTAGATCTTCAGTCTCTTACCTTTGTCTGCGGGAGGTTGTTTCATCATCATAGCATCTATTATCAAACTGTTCAACTGTCCCGTAGGTATACGGGTAGATCTTATTTCTGATACTGCCTTGGCTGTTCTCATGACTTCGTCAAGTCTGAGCCTGTCCTTTACTGAAATAAACAGTATCGGAGCATAGGACATGAAAACAAGTTCCGAAGCTACTTTTTCCTTGAATTTTTTCATAGTGTTGGTTTCTTTCTCTATAAGATCCCACTTATTCACTACGACTATTATGCCCTTACCGGCTTCATGAGCCAGGCCCGCTATCTTTTTGTCCTGCTCGGTGACGCCATCGTTAGCATCGATCATCACTATGCATACATCGCTTCGCTCAATCGCCGCCACGGCACGAATGACGCTGTATTTCTCAATATCTTCGTTTACCTTGCTTTTACGTCTGATGCCGGCAGTATCTATCAGAGTATAATCATCGCCATCCCACCTGAATGGCGTATCTATAGAATCTCTGGTTGTTCCCGCAATCGGCGATACTATTACTCTGTTTTCATTGATCAAAGCGTTGACTAATGAGGATTTACCGACATTTGGCTTTCCTATGACAGCCAGCTTGATGCTGTCATCATCTTCCAGACCGGCTCCCTGCGGGAAGCTCTCTACTATGATGTCCAGAACGTCGCCAAAGTTCAGTTTGTTTGCAGAGGAAATCGGAATAGGTTCTCCTATTCCAAGTTCATAAAAGTCATAGATGGTATCCGGCGGATTCAAAGGATTGTCCACCTTATTTACCAGAAGGATGACTTTCTTTCCTGTCCTTCTGAGCATCGCCGCAACTTCTTCATCGGCTGCAGTCATGCCTTCCTTGCCATCTACCATGAATACTATTACATTGGCCATATCCATAGCTATCTGAGCCTGCTCGCGCATCTGAGACAAAATGACATCCTGATTGCTCATTTCGATACCACCTGTATCGACCAGACCAAAAGTCACGCCGTTCCATTCGGCTTCGGCATATATCCTGTCTCTGGTTACTCCCGGCGTATCCTCTACTATGGAAACTCTCCGGCCAACTATTCTATTGAAAAACGTCGACTTACCTACGTTAGGTCTTCCGACCACTGCTACTATCGGTTTACTCATTGAATATACCTCCGGCAAATTCTTCCGCGTTGAACTCTTCCAGATCTTCCATGCCCTCGCCTACTCCAAGGTATTTGATCGGCATGTCGAACTCATCGGCAATGGTTATTGCTATTCCGCCTTTGGCAGTTCCGTCCAACTTGGTTATTACTACTCCTGTCAATTCAGCAACTTCATTGAATTCCTTGGCCTGAGATATGGCGTTCTTGCCGTTGGTTGCGTCAAGCACCAGCAGGGTCTCCCTGTCGGCCTCCGGATATTCACGAGATACTACTTTGTTCATTTTTTCAAGCTCGGTCATAAGGTTCTTCTTCGTCTGCAGCCTGCCGGCCGTATCACAGATCAAAACATCTATTCCTTTTGCCTTGGCCGACTGTATAGCATCGAAAATCACAGCGCTCGGATCGGCGCCTTCCTGATGCATTACCGTATTCACTCCGATCCTGTCGCCCCATATGGCAAGCTGTTCGCCTGCGGCAGCTCTGAAGGTATCGGCAGCGGCAAACATTACCGTCTTGCCTTCTTCCTTCAGTTTATGACCCAGTTTGGCAATGGTAGTCGTCTTGCCACCGCCATTGATGCCTATCATCATTATAACAAGCGGAGTCTTATCCGAAAGCTTATTACGGTCTCCCTTATCTATGAGCCTTATTATAATATCAGTCAGGCCCTTTTTAATGTTCTTCGGCAGAGTTATCATATTGTCTTTAATATACTCGCGAAGTTCATTCATTATTTTCTCTGTCGTATCCATACCGATATCAGATGTAATGAGGATCTCCTCGATTTCATCCATCATATCCTCGTCGATCTTCTGACGCATAAACAATGCATCGCCGATACGCTCGGATAAACGACCGAAAAAGCCTTTTCTTTCTTTTGTTAAAGACATATTAAACCTCCGTTAACTTGTGTAATCGTCCGGATCGTAGTCACCTAATCTCAGACTCAGGACTTTGGAAACTCCCTGCTCAGGCATAGTAACACCATAGAGCACGTCTGCATGTTCCATAGTTGCCTTCTGATGAGTGATCAGCGCAAACTGAGTCTTATTGAAATGTTTGAGATACGCAGCAAATTTCTCAATGTTATCATCATCGAGAGCAGCCTCTACCTCGTCAAGTATGCAAAATGGCGTAGGCTTGGCATCCAGGACAGCGAACATGAGCGCTATGGCAGTCATGGTCTTCTCTCCGCCGGACATAAGATTGATATTCTGCAATCTCTTTCCTGGAGGTTGAGCGATTATATCTATTCCCGACTCAAGGGGATCGTTCTCATTTTCCAATCTCAATTCGGCATGTCCACCACCGAAGAGTTCCGTAAATACTCTTTCAAAATTGGATTCTATAAGATTGAAATTATCTTTAAATGTACGAGTGATTGTAGTATTCATATTGCTTATGATGGATTCCAGTTCTCTCATTGCAGCTACTACATCGCTTCTCTGTTCCGTCAGGAAGTTGTAACGCTGGCTGACAGACTCGTATTCACTGATAGCGCCGACATTTACGTCACCAAGTTTTTTCATTTCATTTCTTATCTCGCGAGTCTCCTTAACGGCCGAAGACATAGCAAAATCATCCAGTTTGTAATCATCTGCCTGAGCATAGGATACTTCGAATTCCTCCCAGAGTTTATCCTTCATGGTATCCAGCTGAGTATCATTTCTGGCCATTTTGATTTCCAACTGATATTTGGAATCCTGGTAAGTATTAAGGTCCCCCTCAGCATCCTGAAGCTGCTGCTTGATTTCCTCCATCCGCTGATTGAGTTCATTCTTCTCTTTCTCGATTCCTGATATGAATTCTTCTGTGGATTTGCGTTCCTGTTGAAGCTGCTCTAACTGAGCACCTTCATCAGTATAACCATACATAAGCTGATTCCGGGACCTGCCTAACTGAATCAATTCATTTGATTTTTCCTCAGTCTGCTTTCTGAGATCTTCATATTCTGCTTTGACTCGAGCCAGTACTGATTCCGTACCGGATAATTTACTTGACCACTTTCCGGCTTCTATACGGCTTTCAGTGACTTCCGCATTTGCCTTCTCTATTTCTTTCTTTCTGCTCTCATTGTCAGACATAGCCGCTTCCATATCCTGTGTTATTCTGGCTATGTCATTCTCCGCGTCTTTGCTTTCATTAAGCATCTTAGCTATCATGGAATCCGTATCTTCCAGTTCCCTGGCAATAGACTCGATTTCCAGCTTGTTTTTATTGATATTACTCTCCAGCTCAGCAATTGAATTGTCTACATTATTCTTTTTATTGTTAAGCCCGGCTATTTCAATTTCATTATCACGTTTTTCTTCTTCGATAATGGACAGGGATTTATTAACTGTTACGAAAGCTTCTTTTACTCCCTGTAGTTCCCTCATCTGTTCTTCAAGGTTGCGGTCAGTTTCTTCAATATCGTTTGCCAACTTGGCGATCTCATTTTTACGTTCCAAAAGGTTGGCTGTCTTATTTCTGTATTTGCCGCCTGTAATTGCTCCGCTGGCGTTGATTATCTCGCCATCCATAGTGACGAATCTCACGCCTCTACCACCGACTTTGGACAATTTGATTGCCGTCTCCAATGTGTCTACAACAGCAACTCTGCCTAAAAGATATTCGAATACTCTTCTATACCTTGGATCGAATTTGATTATATCCGAACCTATACCCTTAAATCCTGCATCATTGGAAACAGCGTCGTTAAGAGTTATCTTTCTGGCGTCTATAGATTCCACCGGCAAGAATGTCAATCTGCCTGCTCTATTATGTTTAAGTGAATTTACAGCTTTCTGCGCACTCTGATCATTGGCACATACTACATTTTGCATAGAAGAGCCTAATGCTGTCTCAATGGCTGATTCAAATCCTCCGGGCACCTTCATAAGATCGCCTACAACGCCTTCGATCCCGGATATGCCACTTTTCATAATAAATCTTACAGCGTAGTTATACCCCTCATAATTATTCTCCATTTCTTCGATGGTCTTCTTTCGGGATATCATCTGGCTACTGCTGATTCTAAGCTGTTCTATTGAAGGTCTGAGTCTGTCCTGTTGTTCTGTCAGGTTTCTCTGTCTACGCTGGATTTCCAGAGATTCCTTGTCTATTCTCTCCTTGTTATCTACAGCTGTCCTACCTGCGTTCTCCACTTCTCTGAGATTACTGTTAGCATCCAACAACTCAGATGATAACTGCTCCATATCTCTTTCCAGTTGAATACGACGCTTTTCCATAGTAGTCTTATAGCTTTCTATGCTCTTAGCCTCGCTCTTAGAAGCAGACGCCTTACTGTGTAGTTTAAACAGTTTATCATTTCCTTCGTCTATTACAGCTGCAAACTTAGATGATTCAGAAGTTACATGATTATAAGCGTAGACCCTTTCTTCCAGGATATTCTCAGCTTCATGGAGCCTGGATGTATGATCTTCTTTCTCAGTAGTTAATCGATCTACTTCTTTATTTGAATCTTCGATTTTTGAATTCAATTCTGTTATTTCCGAATTCAATCTTTTCTCATCTTTATCCAAACTGGCAAGTTTTTCTCGATTGACCTCGCTTGTCTGGGAAATGCTGTTGATTTTATCAACTATGTCCATTAGTTTATTACGGGCGTCACTTGACATCTTGTCTAAAGTAGCGCTCCTTTTGCTGACTTCATTGGACTCAGTATCTACACTCCGCTTATTATTACGTATGAAATTGATCTTGCCTTCAAAATCAGCTATGTCGCCTTTATACTGTTCATTTCTTTTATTGGCGTTATCGATATTTCTCAGAGTAACATTTATTTCAAGTGACTTATACTTTTCCTTTAACTCAAGATAGCGTTTAGCCTTGGTGCTGTCTGATTTCAAACCGTCAATACGGCCTTCTATCTCGTTGACTATGTCATCGATACGTTCCAGATTGCCTCTGGTGTTCTCCAGTTTACGCTCAGACTCAGCCTTCCTGGTTTTGTACGCTACTACGCCTGCGGCCTCTTCAAATATCTGTCTTCGGCTCTCAGGTTTATTACTGACGATATCAGCAATTTTTCCCTGGCCTATAATAGAATAACCGTCTACTCCTATTCCGGTATCCATGATAAGTTCACGGATATCCTTCAGTCTGCAGGCGTTACTGTTGATCATATATTCACTCTCGCCGGATCTGTACATTCGGCGTGTTATAGCTACCTCGTTGTAATCAATGTCCAGTATCCCTGCAGAATTATCTATTACCAGAGTAACTTCCGCAAGTCCACGTGGCCTTCTGTTTTCTGTGCCGTTGAAAATGACTTCTTCCATTTTCCCGCCTCTGAGAGCCTTGGGACTCTGTTCGCCAAGGACCCATCTTATGGCGTCACTAATATTGCTTTTACCGCTGCCATTCGGTCCTACCACGCAGGTTATCCCCTCATGGAAATCTATGACTACCGGTTCGGCAAATGACTTAAATCCGTGTAATTCCAACCTCTTAAAGTACATTAAATATATCCCCCTTCTAAGGTGTCTTTAGCCGCGTTCTGTTCAGCTTCTTTCTTGCTTTTGCCTATGCCGGATCCCAGTTTTCTATCATCAGATACCAGATGCACATAAAAAGTCTTATCGTGATCCGGTCCTTCTTCTTTATCCAAAACATATTTAATAACAGGTACTGTACCCTTGCTCTGCAATATCTCCTGGATCTCAGTCTTGTAGTCCGCGAAAATTCTGCCGGCCAGGGCGTCTTCTATAATGTCGTGGAATTCCCCCAAAACAAATTCCCTGGTATTTTCATAGCCGCTATCAAGAAAAATAGCGCCGATAACAGCTTCCATAGCATCTGCTACAATTGACTCTCTTTGCCTGCCGCCGTTATTCTTCTCGCCATTACCCATATTCAGATAATCGCCGATCTGAAGTCTGGTCCCTACTTTAGCCAATGATTTTTCGCATACCACCAGTGCTCTTGTCTTCGTTAACTTGCCCTCATTTACACTGAAAAGCCTGTCATACAACTCCGCGCCTGTAATGGCATCCAAAAAAGCATCACCCAGAAACTCCAGCCTCTCGTTGCTTTGACTGGATTCCATATTATTCTCTCTACAGTAAGAACTATGAGTAAGGGCTTTGTTTAAAAGCCCCTTATCATTAAAACTGTAATCTATTTTCTTTTCAAATTCCTGATTATTCACTGCTGTCCTTATCCTCGTTTCTGGAAATAGCTTCTTCAATTTTTCCAACTACGTCCTCTTTCACATAAGGTATCGATTTCAATATGGTCTGCTTGACAGCAAGCTCATCGGAAGAACCGTGCATCTTCAGCAACGCTCCTTTGACTCCCAATATAGGCGCTCCGCCGTATTCAGCGTAGTTGAACTCCTTCTTCAGATCTCTTAACTGATCCTTCAACAGTACTGCGCCAAGTTTGGATTTCGCATTTGTAAGAAATCTGCGTTTCAGTTCCCTCAGTACCATAAGGCCCATACCTTCTGTCAGCTTGACTATAGCATTGCCTGTGAACCCATCTGTAACTATGACATCACATACTGCATCCTGCAGTTCTCTGGTTTCTATATTCCCGATAAAGTTCAGATCGCTGGCCGAAAGGAGCTCATAAGCCTCTTTAGTCAGAGCCGTTCCCTTCCCCTCTTCAGTACCATTATTTACCAGCCCCACTGTCGGATTCTCCCGTCCAAGGACCTTCTCCATATAGAGACTGCCCATGGTAGCAAATTCCAGCAGGTTCTTAGCCTTACATTCAGCATTGGCTCCGGTATCTGTCAATATCGATGGTTCGTGGCTTATTACAGGATAAACCGTAGCGAGGGTAGGTCTGTCTATACCCTCGATACGGCCCAGGATGAACAGGCCTCCGGCCAACATAGCGCCGGTACTGCCAGCAGAAATAAACACATCTCCCTGGCCGTCTCTGACCATAGCGATGCCTTTTACTACAGATGAATCCTTCTTACGCCTCACAGCCTTAACAGGTGCCTCTTCATTGGTTATCACCTCATCAGCGTTAACTACGGTTATCTGGTCACCCTTATAACCATTAGCCTTCAGCGAGTCTGCTATCAGATCTTCCTTGCCTACTACGACAATATCATCTTCTATTTCTTTAGCGGCAGCTATAGCGCCCCTGACTATAGAGTCAGGAGCATTATCTCCGCCCATTCCGTCCAGAATGATCCTCATTATTTTTCTTCTTTCTTTTCCTTATCAAGTTTCTTAACTACTTCATCGATTCTTCTTGCAACTGCTCTGAAATCTTCCTCTTTGAATCCTCTTGTAGTCATAGGAGCTGTTCCGATCCTTACGCCGCTTGTCTGCATAGGTGAACGCTTGTCGTTAGGAACGGCGTTCTTATTCAGAGTGATACCTACTGCATCGCAAGCTTCCTGAAGATCTCTTCCGCTAAATGAGAACTGTGAAAGGTCAAGGAGGAATACATGATTGTCTGTTCCGCCTGTAACGACTTTATATCCCATCTTCAGGAACTCATCGCATAATGCTGCGCAGTTTACAACTACCTGATGCTCATAAGTCTTGAATTCAGGTTTAAGTGCTTCCTCAGCGCATACAGCCTTTCCGGCGATAATGTGCTCCAGAGGGCCACCCTGTGAATAAGGGAATACAGCGCTGTCGATCTTCTTGGCAAACTCCTGCTTACCAAATACCAGACCGCCTCTAGGTCCTCTCAGTGTCTTATGAGTAGTAGTAGTAACTATGTCTGCATATCCGAATGGTGTAGGATGCTCGCCTGCTGCAACAAGTCCGGCGATATGAGCCATATCTACCATGAAATATGCTCCTACTTCCTTAGCTATCTCCGAGAATGTCTTGAAATCGATAATTCTTGAATAAGCACTGGCTCCTGTCATGATAAGTTTAGGCTTAAGGTCATGAGCTTTCTTCCTGACATCATCCATATCGATGTATCCTTTTTCGTCAACATCATAGAAATGGACGTCATAAAGTTTACCACTGAAGTTTACTGATGAACCATGAGTAAGATGTCCGCCGTTGTCCAGGCTCAGTGAAAGAATCGTGTCGCCCGGCTCCAGAAGTGCCTTATATCCTGCGAAGTTAGCCTGTGATCCACTATGCGGCTGAACGTTTACGTGATAATCAGTCTTGAATACTTCTCTCCACTTATCGCAGCAGTATTCCTCAAGCTGATCTACGAACTCTGTTCCGCCATAGTATCTGCCTTTGTTTCCTGAAGTTCTTACATAAGGATATCCCTCTGCATACTTCCATGACAAACAACTTCCGCAAGCTGCAAGTACTGCCTCGGAACAATAATTCTCCGATGCGATCAGCTCAACGTTGTTTTTCTGCCTGTTATACTCCTTCTCAATAAGAGCTCCCACTGTCGGGGATGTCTTCTTGATAAATTCGTAATTGTCAACATTATAAGTGCTATCGTCTTTACCATCTTTGTTAAACATTTTCTTCACTCCTTATTATTCAGTAACAATATGGGATAATTATATCACAACGGGAAGAACTCTTACAAGTTATAATCCACGGTTATAATCGGTCTTTTGCAAAATATTTCAATCTATTTAAGTATTTATTGATGACAGCAATGGATACGAAGCCCAGAGATATAGCCAGGGCTATTACCAGAGCCGTGACGCCGTTTTGCTGAGCCATGGCCATATCCTGCTTTACGATGCCATACATCATGTTGTAAAGGTTGGCTCCGGGTATCAGCGGAACTGCGGCTGCCGTCAGGAATATGGTTGCAGGCGCTTTATTTACTCTGGCCATTACTTCAGCAAATACAGCAACAAAAAGTGCTGCAATAAGATTCCCCCAGAAGTAACTGGTCAGCTGGTCGTATGCAAGCAGATATACTGCCCAGGTAAGGGCTCCGCCTATGCCGGCGAAAAATATCTGTCTGCCTTTTATCTTAAGTATTATGGCAAATCCTACTGAGCCGACGAAGGCCGCCACGATCTGCATTATCATTACGATGTTCATAAGGCACCTCCCAGCAAAACTATAGCCAGAGCAAAGCCGCAGGCTATGGAAGCCGCTACGAGGAGCGCGTCTACAAGTCTAAGTGTGCCGGAAGCTATATCTCCTGTGAGCATATCTCTCACGGAGTTGGTCATGGCAATGCCAGGAATAAGTAGCATGATACCACCCATCATGATCCTGTCGGCGTTAGTTCCGAAACCTATTCTAACAAGGAATATAGCCAGAAGGCCTCCTATAAAAGAAACCACGAAGTTATACACCAGCTGATTCTTCTCTCTGGAGGACATTACCCGCTCCATGAAAACTATCAGAATGCCCATGAGCCCTGCCGACACTGCATCGGCCACGCCTCCCCCAAAGAAAACCGTGAACCCCGAGGCTACCATAACAGCTCCGATGAACTTCAGCACCTTAGGCTGCCTTTTGCGGTTCATAACACCCTCAAGCCTTTCCTGGAGTTCGTCTGTGTCCGGCCTGTTATGGCATACATATCTGGACAGATCGTTGAGGTAATCAAGTCTGTCGAAGTTTACGTCATATCTGACTATACATCTGATCTGTGTTATTATCCTTCCATCGGGCGATTCCAACGTTACCTGCAGGTTGGATGTGATTATGAAAACATTGATCCTATCTGCTCCGTAGGCCTCACACATCCTGTAGACACTATCTTCTACACGATTGACCTCGGCGCCGCATACGACCATTTCCTCGCCTATATCAAGTATTCCCTGTAATATTCTATCGTAATCCATAGCAAGGCCTTTCCTACGCAATTACAGTTTTCATTATTTCCGGATGGCAGCTTACCATATACTGAGGGCACTGCTTACATTCGAAAAAGTTCGGGGCATTGTCCGCAGACACTTCTGTGAAGCCGTTTTTCCGGAAGAACTCCGGCGCCCTGGCCACCAGATATAATTCTGTGCCGCCCATTTCCTTTACCTGCTCCAGTATTTTCTTCAGCATTATCTCGCCGATCCTATGCTTTCTGGATTCCTGATTCACGGCTATGCCATCTATTATATACTTTCCCTCTCGCTTAGCCAGAACTACAGCCCCCACCAGCTTATCATTGCCCGTAGTGACCTTATAGCACTTGACTATGTCCGTATCTACTTCCTCGTCTCCATCGAATTCCAACTGGTTTTCTACGAAAAACTTGACCAGTCGTTCGTACTCGTCAGTCGGTTCCATTCGCATCCATTTCCTGCAGCTCATTGATTCTCCTTCTCCGGTTCTCCAAGATTGTCTTCCAATGTGCACACCTTCAGGCGATTATGCAACACTCCAAATCTCAGAGGGAATTTTTCTCCGTGTTCTCCATCTATGTCAGTAGCCATATCATTATCGCATTCAATAATCAGATCTGAAGTCTGGAAATTGAGTACCTTCCTGCTATGACGATGTTTTCCCTGTACTATTTTCATAAAAAACTGCGGCATCTCAAATACCGACAGCACTCTGAAGAGCATTACGTCAAGCATGCCGTCGTTTATTTCCGAATCCGGCGATATTTTCTTGAATCCGCCGGCTGATTTGCCGTTCATGACCACCATAAAATACATTTTCTCATGGTAAGTCCGCTCGGGCGTCTTCAGCGTCACCTTGATAGGCTTCAGGTTGGGTACCTCCGAAAGCCCTTTCAGATAATATGCCAGCACGCCTATGGTGTTTTTCAGTGTAGGATCCGTCTTCTGACTTACATCAACTACCTGCCCCATAGCCGCTACGTTTATGAAGAATCTGTCATTTACCTTTCCGACATCTGCATAAGTGTGATTGCCGCTAAGGGCCACATTCAGCATGCCTTCAATATCATTTGGGATATTGAAATAATAGGCAAAGTCGTTAGCCGTTCCTGCCGGGAACACTGCCAAAGGCAGATCTATATCATTGCGCACCATGGAATTGACGCAGACATTGATCGTTCCGTCTCCTCCCGCTGCAATTATCTGAGCGTACTCCTGCTGATACGTAGCCTTCTCCATTTCCTGAAGATAATCATCCAGAGCGTGGCCGTAGCCCGCCCTAATGGGTATCACCTGGAATCCTTCCGCCTGATAACGCTCAACTATCCTGTCCAGATTACTCTTGAACACACCGCTTCCCGATGTAGGATTATAGAACAGGATCACCTTTCTTGTCTTTTTCTGCATCTCTAAGCAACCTCCTTACCTCTCCAATAAGGTATAATGATCCGGCAAAAAGTATCAGATCATAGTCTCCCCTGTGTGACATTGCATGATCCACTGCTTTCTGCGGTGTTTCCATTATAATGCATTTTGCCCCTTTTGCATATATCTTTTGCGCAAGTTCTGCGGCATTCATCTTCCGCGGGTTCTGCGGCTGAGTCGCTACGAACTCATCGGTTATGTCGCAGAAGTTGTCAAGTATCTCGCTTACGTCCTTATCTGCCAGTATTCCAACGACCATGAGTATGCGTTTCCCCGCAAAATGTTTGCGGATGGTATTCCTCAGGCTCAATGATCCGTCGGGGTTATGGGCTCCGTCGATTATAACAAAGGGATCCCTGGCCATGATCTCGAAGCGCCCTATTTGCCTGGCTTTCTTCATTCCCGCAGCTATGGCTTCATCGCTGACGCAGATCTTCCCCTGCGCATTCATTAAAGTCAGAGCGTACATCGCCGCCATGGCATTGCTTATCTGGTACTCTCCGCCCATGGAAATTTCCATGCTCCTGTACTTTTTGTCCATGATGTCCACATCGAAAACACAGCCTTCCAAGGTCTCGCGCAGTACCTGCGGTCTGAGTTTTGTTGCATCGTAAAGGTCAGCTTCGCATTCTGCAGCCCTGGCAACAAAAACTTCCCTGGCATCATCTTTGTCTGTATTGATGACTACAGGGCAGCCGTTTTTGATTATGCCGGCCTTCTCGAAGGCTATCTTAGCGATGGTATCGCCCAGGCGGTCTGTATGGTCCAGGGAAATCGACCCGATAACCGAACAAAGAGGCGACTTCACTACATTGGTGGAATCGCCGCGGCCGCCGAGGCCTACTTCAAGGACTGCATAATCGCAGCCCTTCTCTTTCAGATACAGGAAAGCTATGGCCGTTACGATCTCAAATTCCGTAGGCGAATCATGGCCTTCCTTTACCATTTCTCTGGATTTTTCCAGAACCCTGTCTGTATAACTGTTCAGGTCATCGTCTGAAATGTACTCTCCGTCAAACTCTATACGCTCGTTGAAAACTTCCAGAAATGGCGAAGTGTACAGGCCCGCCTTATATCCGGCGGCCCGCAGCACCTCATATATGTATTTACAAATAGAACCTTTTCCATTGGTCCCGGCAACGTGGATCACCTTCAGATCATCCTGAGGGTTACCCAGTTTCTCCAGGATAACATTCATCCTTTCGAGTCCTAATACACTACCGAAACGTTCAAATTCGTGGATCTTATCTATTGCTCCCATTATTTTCCGACCTTTTCCGCTACTGTAGCCAGCTGTTCTGTGACCTTAGAAAGCATTTCCTCATACTGAGCCTGTTTGGCCTTTTCCTCATCTACTACTTTCTGTGGCGCCTTGGATACGAAGCCCTGGTTTGAAAGTTTCTTCTCTACTCTGGTAACTTCGCCTTCCAGACGTTTCTTCTCCTTGGTCAGACGATCGAATTCAGCGTTGTAATCTACCAGTTCATCCAGCGGTATGAATATCTGCGCCCCTGCGATAACTGCCGACATAACGTCTTCAGGTGCCTTGGCGGCGTCATCCACATAGCTTATTTCAGTAATGTTTGCCAGGTCTCTGATATATCTTTCTCCTGCCTTGATCCTGTCCATATCTGCGCCTTCAGCGAAAATGACAGCAGTCAGTTTTCTGGAAGGAGCGGCTTCTGCTTCAGCTCTGATATTTCTTATAGCTGATATGGCCTCCATAGACATGTTCAGAATTGCCTCTTCTGATTCGAAATGCCTCTTATCGCTGTAAACAGGCCAGCTGGCATTGATCAGATAACCCTTAGGATTGTTCTGCAGTTCGCAGGTCGAATGAGGCAGGAAGCTCCATATTTCCTCCGTAATGAACGGCATGAATGGGTGAAGCATCTCCAGCATATTCTTAAGAGCTACGACTAGAACAAACCTTGCTACCTTTTTGTCCTCCTCGTCATCACTCCAGAGACGTTTCTTGACTATTTCTATGTACCAGTCGCAGTACTCGTTCCAGATCAGGTCATATACCCTCTGTCCGGCCATAGCCAGATCGAACTTATCCATAGCTTCCGTCACATACTTAACGCTTTCATTGACCCTGCTGATCATCCACTTGTCCTCATCTTTAAGGGCTATGTAACTGAAATCATCAGTGTCTCCGCAGGCCATACCACAACAATCTGCACAGCATTTAGCCAGTGGCCTGAAGTTGTCGTCTTCATCCTTAATGTTCATAATGACGAATCTGGATGCGTTCCAGAGTTTGTTGGCAAAGTTTCTGGCAGCTATCATTCTCTCGTCCTGATAACGCATATCGTTGCCCGGGGTTATGCCCGTAGTCAGCATGAATCTCAGAGCGTCGGCTCCGTATTTGTCTATCTCCAGCAGCGGATCTATGCCGTTGCCGAGGGATTTGCTCATTTTTCTGCCCTGGGCGTCTCTCACGAGGCCGTGAACATATACATACTCAAAAGGTGGCTCGCCCATGGCTTCGCAGCCGGAGAATACCATTCTTACTATCCAGAAGAATATGATGTCATAGCCTGTTACCAGAACGTTGGTAGGATAGAAATAATCCAGATCTTCAGTCTTGTCAGGCCAGCCCAATGTTGAGAATGGCCACAGTGCTGATGAGAACCATGTATCCAGAACGTCCTCGTCCTGGTGTATATGCTTGCTTCCGCACTTAGGGCAAACTGTAGGATCCTCTTCTTCTACGATTATTTCGCCGCAGTCCTCACAGTACCAGGCCGGTATCCTGTGGCCCCACCACAACTGTCTGGAAATGCACCAGTCTCTGATGTCATATAGCCAATGAAGGTAAGTTTTCTGGAATCTTTCCGGCACATGCTTGAGTTTCCCGGATTCTGCCGCTTCTATAGCAGGTTTGGCCAGATCTTCCATCTTTACAAACCACTGATCAGAAAGCATAGGTTCGATTACTGTATGACACCTGTAGCATTCGCCTACAGGGATGACCATTTCCTCTGTTTTTACCAGATAGCCTGCGGCATCCAGGTCTGCGACCCACTGCTTCCTGCATTCATATCTGTCCATACCTGCGTATTTACCTGCCAGGTCGTTCATTGTAGCATCCAGGTTTATGCAGGAAAGTACTTCCAGGTCATGTCTCTCTCCGACTTCAAAATCGTTAGGGTCGTGAGCCGGCGTGATCTTAACTGCTCCGGTTCCCTTCTCCGGATCTGGATACGGGTCAGCTATAATAGGTATTTCCTTGCCGACTAAAGGCAGGATCACCTTCTGTCCGACCATATCCTTATATCTCTCATCTTCAGGATTTACTGCTATGGCCACATCGCCGAACATTGTCTCTGGTCTGGATGTAGCTACGACCATATCCTTGCCGCCCTTTTCGGCAGCCGGATATCTGAAATACCAGTATAGTCCGTTCTTGTCCTCATGCTCTACCTCGGCGTCAGATAATGACGTTCCGCAGCTTGGGCACCAGTTGATAAGCCTGTTACCTTTATATATAAGTCCTTTTTTGTACAGTTTAACAAAGAAAGTCCTTACGGCCTTGCTGCAGCCTTCATCCATGGTGAAACGCTCGCGGCTCCAGTCGCATGAATCGCCCAGCTTCCTGCACTGACGCGTGATCCTGCCGCCGTATTCCTTTTTCCATGCCCAGGCACGCTTCAGGAATTCTTCACGGCCGAGATCCTCTTTCTCCAGGCCTTCCTCTTCTCTTATTTTGTTCACTACCTTTACCTCGGTAGCTATGCTGGCGTGGTCTGAACCCGGCAACCACAGAGCGCTGTAGCCCTGCATCCTCTTCCATCTGATGAGTACGTCCTGGAGAGTCTGATCCAGAGCGTGGCCCATATGAAGCTGCCCCGTGATATTAGGAGGCGGCATCACTATAGTGAAAGGTTTCTTGCTTCTGTCCACCTGTGCCTTGAAAGCGCCGTTTTCCTCCCACATCTGATAGATCCTGTCTTCGAAATCTTTAGGATCATAAGTCTTAGCTAAATTCTTTTCCATTACATTTTCCTTTCAAAAAATAATTAAGTCCTCTGCACGTTTAAGTGCAAAGGACGAATATTTCCGCGGTACCACCTTTATTCCAGGCCGCCTGGGCCTGACTCTCATTTATTATCTATGGACTAAGAAGCAACCTTCAACGACTACTGCCTCCGGGATATCTCAGCCTTAGTATCCCGCTCTCTGTAAAGGATTTTCCGTTTACTCCTCTTCCTCACTGTCCTCCTATAAAATTGTACTATAACATTTTATCACATTTCCAAACATAATCAAGTAAGAAATAACTGATTGTACTTTTGTTAATGCAAACAACATTTTTTGTTATAAGTTGTTGACAGAATACAAGTTTTGCTGTAATATAATAGAGTAATTTTTAGAAAATAGTATTAAATAAACGAAAAGAGGGACCAAAATGAAATATGAATTTCCTGTAACCAAGACAACGGCTCCCAAGACCAAACCTGATGCAAAGGGCCTGAGGTTTGGAACCGTATTTACTGACCACATGTTTGTCATGGATTATAACGAGAAGGATGGATGGAACAACGGCAGAATAGTGCCTTATGGACCTATTACTTTGGATCCTGCAGCTGTGGTACTCCATTATGGACAGGAAATGTTTGAAGGCCTTAAAGCCTATAAGACCGCGGCCGGCAGAGTTCAGCTCTTCCGCCCTGATATGAATGCTAAGAGAACCAATAACACCAACGACAGGCTTTGTATACCTAAGGTTGACGAAGAACTCTTCGTAGACGCAATCAAAGCGCTGGTCAAGATCGACCAGGATTGGATACCTGAAGGCGAAGGCACTGCCCTTTACATCAGACCTTTCATCTTCGGAGATGAAGCCTTCCTGGGCGTAAGAAAATCCGCAACATATAAATTTATGATAATCCTGAGCCCTGTAGGCCCTTACTTTGAAAATGGCCTGGCTCCTACTAAGATGTATGTAGAGGATGTCTATGTCAGAGCTGTCAAAGGCGGCACCGGCGAAGCTAAATGCGGCGGAAACTACGGTGGTTCCCTGAAGGCTCAGGAAATAGCTCATGAAAAGGGATTCGAGCAGATCCTGTGGCTGGACGCTTATGAACAAAAGTACATTGAAGAGATCGGCGCAGCTAACGCTTTCTTCGTCATCGGCGATGAGATCGTGACCAGCGCACTTAACGGATCGATTCTTCCGGGCATCACGAGAAATTCGATAATTGCCCTTTGCAAGAAAAAAGGATATAAGATTTCCGAAAGGAAAATATCAATAGATGAATTGGAAAACGCTTATCATGCAGGCCAGCTGAAGGAAATGTTTGCCTCCGGCACAGCTGCCATCGTATCTCCTGTCGGAGAGCTCCTTTATAAGGGCGAAGACATGGTCATCAATGACAACAAGATCGGCCCGGTAGCGCAGGAAATGTACGATACTATCTATGGGATCCAGACCGGTAAGATGGATGATTTCATGGGATGGACCGTACCGGTGGAGTAGAAATGAATAATTCATTATCCGATTTAAACAACAAACTAAACGCCCTCTCCGTTTTTCGAAGTATACTGGAGACCCCAGTGGTTTCCAGCCTTCAAAAACTTTTATATGCAATTGAAAACGGCTCCTTGGAATCTCAACTGAGGTGCTACGGAGCCTTTTCAAGTGCTTTATACAGAGAAGGCGGAAATTTAAGCCACTTTATAAGTGAGTTTATCAGAGAAGACGAAAACTTCTTTATGATAAAAACGACTGAAAATGCCATAATAAGTCGTACTATCAGCAATTGTCTTGATGAGGAATTAACAGTTCTACAGGAACTGTCAGATTTAAAAACTCCTCAACTTATTGATTTGATTGATTACAAAAACTACTTACCTCATTGGGACAATTCGCAGGTAGATCTGAAAACCGAATATTATAAAATGATTGATGCCATACCTACTAAGGGATACGGCATTTTTGCACGTTACCGTGCTTTTAAAATTGTTGACGGTAATTTAGTTCCTGTCAAGAACGCAGACCCTCAGACTATAGATTCGCTCTATGGATATGATCGGGAAAGAAATCTGGTTCTGGAAAACACCCGGGCTCTTGCCGAAGGCAAAGGCGCCAGCAATGTTTTGTTGTATGGTGACGCCGGCACGGGCAAATCCTCTACTATCAAGGCCTGCGCTAACTATTTCCAAGGCATGGGCGTACGCCTTATTGAGTTTGACAAAAGTCAGCTTGCGGATATCCCCGCGATCATAGATGATCTCTACGACAGTCCTCTAAAGTTTATCTTTTTCATAGATGACTTAAGTTTTTCTGCCGGCGATGATTCTTTCTGTTTCCTGAAGGGGATCCTGGAAGGTAATGTTACGGGGAATTCTAAGAATATTGCTATATATGCCACCAGTAACAGACGGCATCTGGTCCGTGAGACGGGCGAGGAACGCCAGGGTACTGATATCCACTTAAATGATACGCTCCAGCAGACTATGAGTCTGTCGGCCCGTTTTGGTCTGACGATCACTTTCTCTAAGCCGGAGAAGGATCTGTATCTGGAGATCGTTGAGAAACTTGCCGGTGAGCATAATGTTCAGATGGATCGGGATGAGTTGTTCCACCGTGCGGAGGCTTTTGCTATCCGCCACAACGGACGCAGCCCACGAACAGCAAAACAATTTTTAGAACTACTATGTATTGGATTATGACTCAGGTGGGCATACAACAACCCACTAGTCCTCGTGCGCAGACAGCCCGTACGGCTTGTTCGCCAAGAGCAGAACACGCTGTGAACTAGCCGAAATAGCCAAAGTCTCCTTCAGAGACTTTAAAAGAGGATCCCATGGCAGAATCATACAAGTATGATTCTGCTCACGGCATTCTCTTTTTTTCGGCGTCAAACAGCACAGCGTGTTTAGCTGCTCTTGTTGTTCCCTTCGTCTCGGGCTGTAACTGCTCCTGCGGAAGCGTGGGATGCTGTACGCCCACCTTTGCAGGTTGAAAGAGTCCTTGGTTTTAATTTTGATTACCAGATTCTCAGAATCGTCTTCCCTGTTATGGTTCAACAGTATGGTGTTCTCCCACAGGTATCTGGTTTGCAGTGGGCAACTAAGCGGCACTTTCCGAGACCTGAACGATTCCGCAGGAGCAGGTTCAATCATAGTCGCAGACGAGTAACAAGGACAGACAAATGTGCGGCGCTGTCTGAGTTGAAATAAAAAAGAGGATTCTGCAGAGTAAATCGTACTTGTATGATTTACTCAAGGGATTCTCTTTTTAAAGGCTCCGAAGGAGACTTGAGATATTTCAACGAGTTCGCCGCATATTCTGTCCTTGACGAGTGAGACTATATGATTGTCTGCGACGAGGACTCAGTGAAGGTCGCGGGCAAGTGCCGCCGCCATGATCACTTTGCCGCAGTCGGCACAGGTAAGCGGATATGCATGACCGGTAGTCTTGACCTTCTTGATATAAGTCTTCATGTAAATTTTTACCCTGGTCTTGTCCCCCATCTCAGCGGCCGCAAGAGGCATATCGCCCCAGTAATACTCATCGGGATACTGCATCTTATCCCAGCGATGATTCTTCACCTTAGCCGTTGACCAGTGCTTGTTGAAACTCTTGTAGAGAGTTTTAGCACGGCCGCTCTTAGCCGAGATCACCCCATACTCGATTGGGAACATCTGAGCCGTTGCATCCATATAAAACCTGCTCCATTTGAACTTCCCAGACGGCTTCCCGTTCTTCTCAAGAGCCGGATAATAGTAGCCGCCCTTCTTGTTCCACATTTTAGAATTCATAGTTTTCCTGATTTTAGCCGCCGCAGATTTCTGCACGGCTATGTTTTCATCACCGGCGAACAAAGCCGAATACAGCCTGGCACCATCACGTGCCCCGGCGTAGACCTCAGCGTTATCCATAGCGTACTTGACCTGGTAGTCTGGTCTCGCCATAGTCAGACCTTTGTTCATTGTACAAAGCATAGCGCTGATGACCCTGTCAATGTCAGCTTTGTGTGCTGTAATGCAGGTCGAATCACCTGTGACCCTGTAATATTTCCACAAAAGCTGCAGGAATGTGGCCGCGTAGGAATCCGTAGAATCATAGAAGGCCTTGCCTTTGACCTTATACACCTTTTCTTCCTTCAGGTTGCCCTTCTGATCAACATATTCGTAATAGTCGTAAATAGTCCCTTCCTGGCCGCAAATGTCCGTCTCTGCCCTATTCAGACGGTCGAAATGCCATTCCAGATATTTTCTGACGTTGGCTGCATACTTCTCTCCGCTCTCTAAGAGGGCCATAGCGGCAAAATCTGAAAAATACGGTGTTTCCTTCAATGCCCCGTTGGTGCCTTTGAAAGATGTTTCAGGAATGGCACCGTTGGACAGCTGCAGCGATGCCAGCCACTCAGACTCGTCAGTGACTGTTTTGTTATAAAAATCAACGTCAGAAGCAGCAAAAACCGCGTCTGACGCCAGAAAAACGGTGACTAAAATAATAGTCAGCATTATGATTGCTATTCTATTGACTATCTTACCATACACACCTTCACACTCCTTACTGATCCTTATAGACAACCACGCAGTTCTTCCCCTGTCTCTTGGCTTCATACAGTGCTCTGTCTGCATATTTCAGCAGTATGCTCTTCTCTGCGTTGGCATCAGGTATCATAGTGGCCAGCCCTGCGCTTACGGTCAGCGCCATGATTTGAGTCGATGTTGCGTCTACTACCTTCATCTTAGCCATCTCTGAACGTAATCTGTCAGATACAAGTTTCACTCCGTCTTCATTGGTATCAGGAAGCAGAATCACGAACTCGTCTCCTCCGTATCTGCCTACGAAGTCACTGGCTCTCTTGACAGATCTGTCAAGAACTGCCGCTGTATATTGAAGGCACTCATCGCCCTTCAGATGACCGAAAGTATCGTTGATATGCTTGAAGTCATCTATATCGATTATAATACATGAAATCGGCTGCCTGTTTCTGATTGCCTGGGCAAGATACATCTCATATATATCATCTAGGGCACGCCTGTTGGAAAGTCCGGTCAGCGGATCTATAGTAACCAGAGCCTGGAGCTTATTGTTACTGTCCATAAGTTCCTGATTCTTCCTGTCAAATTTCTTTTTCAGCATGCCTACCATAATGACCATGAATATAATTGCGACGACCATAACAACGATTTTCTCAAAATTACCCTCGGTGACAGATATACTGCCCCCGCTATGATCAGAATAGTAGAACAAAGTATAACCTACGGTGACGATCCCACTTGTGACACCGCCGGCATAACCATACACCAATGAGAAAAAGACTATAGCCACCAGTAAGATAGCGTCCGGATTAGGAACGTGTACACAGAAATTTAAAACACACAAAGCCACAGTGATTGCAGCAGACACAAAAATAGTAACTGCGATACCTGTGTCTTCACCTACTCTATCGATCCGTTCATTCATAACAACCTCTTAAAAAACTGACCACGTTAGTTAAAAATAATACATCTATTTTATCATGGAACTATTTCCATTACAAGATTTTTCAAAACAAGAGAGCTCCTAAGAGCCCTCCCATTAAAGATAGTATTACTATTTAGTATTATCGCTATTTTAGTTTCAGCTCACTATTTCCAATTCTTCTTCTTCGCTGATTTTAGCTCTTTTGGCAGCCTTTAAGTCAGCATAGTGTTCATCAACTATTTCATCCCAGAGTTCACAGTTTTCAAAACCGACATCTTCTGGTATAAATACAGGATCCAGTCCCATCTTTTTCTGTATCTCATAGTCCTTTAAAAGTTTAAATGACTTCTTAGACATAAGCAGAAGTACAGGGAAATTCAGCCAGCAGCAGATGCCAACGCCTACATCGGCATAATTCCAAGCTGTTGTCATATCCTTGAATGATGCTGTGAATGCCAGTAAAGCAATTACTATACATCCTGCAAAATATGCGTATTTTTTCACCTTATCGGAGGTTGCCCCCAAAATATACTGGATATTCGCATCTGCATATATTGCAAATGATAACAGTGTAGTAAATGCGAAGAAGAACATCGCTATAGTAATGAAAGGTGCTCCCAATCCATTTATAAGGGTATCGATTGCTGCCTGAACATATCCAGGACCAGCTTCCACACCCGGAACGCCTTCATAAACTGCTTTTCCTGCATCAGTCACAACATTGTACATACCTGTTGACAGCATCATTAAAGCTGTAGCTGTGCAAACCAGCAGTGTATCGATATATACTGAAAATGCCTGTGCCAGTCCCTGTTTAGCAGGATGTGATACCTCTGCAGTAGCTGCTGCATGAGCGCCTGAGCCCCAGCCTGCTTCATTAGAGTATATGCCTCTTTTAACTCCCTGCATTATTGTGTATCCGAATACTGCTCCAAATACCGGTTCAAGGCCAAATGCTGATTTGAATATCAGAGCGAACATTGCCGGGACCTGAGCCGCATTTGCGATCAGGATAACTACAGCAAGCAGCAGATAGATGCCAGCCATAATTGGAACTACATAGGATGCAAATGTTCCGATTCTCTTGATTCCGCCAATAGTTACTATTAAGAACAGTGCTGCTACTACAACGCCTACTACAACTGGACTAATATTATAATTCAATCCTTTGAAAGCTGTCGATATTGCATTTGCCTGGACCGTAGGTCCTGTAATTGTCATAGCCAGAATCGTGGCTAAAGCAAATACTATTGCAAGGGGCTTGCATTTTAAACCTTTCTCGATATAATATGCAGGGCCTCCTCTGTATTCTCCTACTACCTTACCTTTGTAAGTCTGAGCAAGTGTGGATTCTGTAAACGCCGATCCAGCACCTACCAGCGCGATTACCCACATCCAGAAAACTGCTCCCGGACCGCCTACGCCTATGGCGCTTGCAACTCCGGCTATATTTCCGGTTCCAACTCTTCCACCAAGGGCCATTGCAAATCCCTGGAAAGAAGATACTCCGTTGTCACTGCTTGATCCCTTCATCAGCTGAGAAACCATATCTTTGATCAACCTGAATTGTGGGAACTTAAGGCCTATCGAAAGAAATAATCCTACGCCTATGGCCATATATACCAATATCGGTGACCATAAAACACCATTTAATGTTGATGCTAACTCATTTAACATATAACATTCCTACCTTTCTAAAATGTATAACTCCTATAAGTAATAATTGCAGTTTAAGTATCTCCTGCGTTTACAATAAAAGTCAGATAACATCAAAAAAAATCATAGGAACATTTAGTTAATACAAATTATTTAGAAAATTATAATTACCCGATTACAAGAAATGCATCGAATTCTATTTCAGCGAACGGTAATATGTATGGAGTCCTTCCATAAATTTGGATATGCTGACTCTGCCGCCATTAACGCCTTTGCCTTTCAGATAGTTCATTTCATCCTTCAGGCACTTGAAGTCAAAGACATAGTTTGCATAGACAGAATATACCTCGTTACCGTAATCATCGAGGCCTGCATTGGCCGCATTGGTAAGACCCTTTTTAATAGCCCGCCTGACACGCTGCTCGACATTTTTCACCGTATCGCCTTTGCTGTCTGCTACGGATTCGATTACTTTTTTGTCATATCCGCAATCGTGATCGACCATGTATTTAAGGATTTCTTTCACGTCCTGTGTGCCGTTTTCGCCCTGCATGCCCAGCATGCTCAGGAAAACATTTATGTCATTATAGGAACCATTTGAATTTTGCGCAGCCTCGACCCTGGCCTCGCCCTCGAACATGCCCCTGATGTTGCTCATGATGCTTTTCATCTTGATTTTCTCAGAGACATTGCCAAGGATCTTTTCAACTTCTATGATATTGATCGGTTTATTGATAAAGAACTCTACGCCGGCCGTATAGGCCTTCTGTATCATTTCCTTGTCCATGACCTTGGAAATCATAACGAAACTTATATCGGAATCTTTAGCCTTGATGGAATTGACCATGGTTATGCCGTCGATACCTCCCATTAGCAGATCTACGAGAACGATGTCAGGTTTATCCTCCAGGATCTCGCCTATAGCAGCGTCCGGATCAGTAGAATACCCGCATACGCTACCTATTCCTCTGGATCTTATAATGTTTTCTAGAGTTTTTACTGTTCCAATATTGTCATCTACAATGTAATACTTCATTTTTAGACCTCGAAATCTTTTGCCGGTAAAGTAATAGTTATATCCGTGTATTTTCCTATTTCGCTGGAAACACTAATCGTTCCATGAAAATCCTTTTCAACATATTCTCTTACTATGCCCAGCCCCAGTCCGCGCTGTATATTACCGGTTTTGTCATCGAACTTGGTACTGTATCCGGTCAGGAAAATATTTTCCAGTTCTCTCTTCTCTATACCCGGTCCGTTATCGTGAACATTTATGATATATTCCAGTTCCTCCCCTGTCTTTTTGTCCTTTATGGCGTTTACACCCAGCTGGATCCTGCCACCGCGCCCGTTTATGGCTTCCGCGCTGTTAGTCAACAGGTTTCTCAGGATTGACATCATCTTGAAGCTCTCTTTTACATGAAATTCGGTCCTCACTCTTGTCACGACCTCAGTCTGATTTCCGTGGTTTCTTATAGTGCTTAGGATGTTGGCCTTTTCCAGTGATACTATGTCGTTGATCGACATGCCTTTATCGCCGAATTCCCCTACGTAAGTCTCCTTCAAGGCGATTATAGCGTTGAGATAATCCCCTTTCACCTCATGGGCACACCGTGATATATCCAGAGAGGATTCTTTCAGTTCCCTGGGCACATCCATTGCATCCATTGATGAGTGAAGATCGTAGGCCTTTTTCATTATACTTTCGATATCGACTATATTCTTCTCCATAAGATGCAGCTCGCTCTCGAATATGGATGCCTGCGTCAGCAATTTCTTATACTCTTCATCGTGCTCCTGATTGACAAGAAAACTCGAATATGACTCTATGGCGATGACGATCATCTGAATGAGCAATGTCCTGAAGAAAGCGATGACAACCAGGAATATCACTATATTAACAGTAAATATCAGGTGCTCCGTCACTATGCAACGAGTCGTCATCTCGGCCAGATTAGAGCACAGATCACAGACAAATACTACCACCGGGAAATTCCTTGTACTCTTAGGCTTTTTAATGATCCGCTTGAAGATAAATGTATATACTATTCCATAGGTGAAGAAAAATGCCAGATCCGGTAGAACCAGCAATGATGTCTGTTCGAAATGTCCGTTCTCTAGGAGCATTATGAACAGCCTGAAGAACACGGCGAAGATTCCTGAACAAAAGGCAATATACATTGCGGACAGATCCTCATAGCAGTAAATAAATATCGCCATTACCATTACGGACATGGCCACTATAAAGCCTTCTGTCAGGAAGTTGAACTTCACCTGTGATGCGGCCGAAACAAATATGGCCAATATGATGGTTCTCTTGATTTTTACTTTATCCATATACTCTTTCGCCTTCGATATAAGTTTGTTCTACCTTGATTTTGTCTATATCATCCGGGTCTACACTGAATATGTCATTGCTCAAAACTGCGAAGTCCGCCAGATATCCCGGCTTAAGTCTGCCTAGCCCCTGGAATCCCGAGACCTCCGCCGCCTCTGCAGTGTAAAGCATTATCGCCCTTTCAATATCTATTTTCTGTTCCTGCCCAATGTCCGTGCCATCGTAAGCGATTCGCGTAACTGCAGACTTTATATTAGGGAACGGGTCTGACGGTACTGCCCAGGATGTAGCCGGCGCATCCGTTGACAGACAAAGCTTCACGCCTGCGTCGAGCATATTCCGGATCGGGTATTCTCTCTTGATTCTCTCTGGGCCGAGGTTTTTCAGGTAGGTCTCGATCTCGCAAAATGCAAATATTGGCTGAGTCGCAAAGGCTATACCCTTGGCTGCAGCTTTCTCAATAGCTGACTCTGTTGGTTCTGTCAGGTGTTCGACCCGCACAAAAGGCACTCTGCCATCCATCCAATCGTCCTCTTTGCACACTCTGTCTACTACTCGGTCTATAGCTCTTCCGCCCATTGCGTGGACTGATATCTGACATTTATATTTCTTAGCGTAATCTATAGCCTTTTCCAGGCTTTCATCTGAGTAGACTGCTATACCGCAGTCCTCTCCGCCAAGGTATGGCTCGTACATCCATGCGGTCCTGCCGGAAACGCTGCCGTCTCCTATAAGCTTGAGGCCCGCAATATGTATCCTTTGGTTCATGTCCATAAGCTCCGGAGTGAGTATAAAGTCCGGATCATCCATAAAGTAATCCCACATATAATACAAAGCTACTCTTTGTTTGAAGCCTTGTTCTTCAGCACCTTTATAAAGGCCATAGTTTCCGCCCTCGTGAAGATTTCCCATGTCAGTTACGGCAACTATTCCCTGAGAAGTCAGCAAATCACCCAGGTCCTTCAAAGCCCTGATCGAATCGGCCTCTGTCTCTTTAGGCATAAATGGCAGAACCAGATCCCTGGCGTTCTCTTTCAGGACGCCTGTAGGCTCACCATGTTCGTCTCTTTCTATCTCGCCGCCCTGAGGATCCGGGGTATCCCTGGTTATTCCGGCTATTTCCAAGGCTTTACTGTTGACGCAACGTATGTGCTCGCAACTCCTGACAAGAAATACCGGCAGATCACGTGATCCTTTGTCCAGGTCATATCTGTTGGGAGACCTGTGTTCAGCGAACTTGCCCTCATCATAGCCCCAGCCCTGTATCCAATCTCCGCCTTGTTTATCCTTCCCTGCCCTTGCGATCTCATCAATGAGCTGGGCTATGGAATTTATCTTCGGTGGCAGACATGCTATCTGCTGGCTGAAATCCGCCAGCATGACCGGGTGCATATGAGCGTCTACGAAGCCCGGTATAACCGTCTTCCCACCCAGATCCACAGCCTTACCACAGGCCGCAGGCATATCTTTGTTCATGCCGATCCACTCTATAACGCCGTCGGCAACTACCATTGCCTCCGCATAAAGTGCTTCCCTGTCCGATGTGAAAATTTTTCCGTTTACATATGCTTGCTTCATGTCCTGTGTGCCTCCCGAATCTGCGGTTCTATATCCTATTTATCTGTCCTTAAGAATATCACGAAAAGTCGCAAAACTTCAAAAAACTTCAGATAAACTCAGCCTCCTCCATAGATGATTATAGCATAATACCAATTGATTGTCCCAATCGAGTAGGGGCTAGCAAGTAGCCCCTCTCACACCACCGTACATGCCGTTCGGCATACGGCGGTTCAATTCATATAATAATCTAAACAAC
>NZ_SNXO01000027.1 GCF_004362975.1 Aminicella lysinilytica
TGGAGCTAATGTGCGTATTGATGTCAAGTAGGGCTATCAACTATACAGGTGGGGCCATAAAGAGTATCACTGGTGCTTATGACGCGAAATATTCAATAATCGCAACTATTGTAAAATGCCTTTTTATATATAGACATTAATAACTTTAATTGTGCCGAATCGCCGTTAAGCGTAACTGGATTTCCCAGTATATAACTTGCGTGAAAATCTACAATACTTTTTATTGATTGCAGAACGATTTTAGCAGTTGTGAATTTTTCACCCTTAAATTCAAAATCTTTTCTTTGTTTTATCTTATGGACACCATCCATATAGTTCTTTATCTCATTAACCCTTGCTATATTGTTCATTGCAGGGATATTATCTATTTGCATATATCGCTCCTATCTTTATTTTTTACCCTTATATTCTTAAGGAATATTGCCGTATATATCTATATTTATCGTTTTTATTGTCGTTTAGGTATAATCTATCGACCTAATAATTAAATCTATCAATGATACCTGATACCACTTTTAACCCCTTGAATCGCTAATGCCGTGGCTATAACAGTGTCATCGTGTTTTCCACTTTGAGCGTTCATTGACCCGTCTGAATATTCGTATGTTTTCATTTCGCCTAAAAGGTTAAGCGACTTGATTACTATGTCTTGATTCTCAAATAACTCTACAAAATCATCAATCATTATCGGTTTGGTTTTCGCTGTGGTATTAAAGCCAATCTTCTTGACCATTTTGCCCCTAACATCATAATCCTTATGTTTATAAAGGTTTTTATAATGATAAATGTTCTTCAATCGATCTAAAATAACGTGACCACCACTTGCCTTTTCTATTACTACTAAAGCATTGTTGTACCATTTTGCCAGTAGATATACTACCTTTGCTACTTCGTGGGGTTGTGTCTTGTTGCTCCTGAACTCTGCCACTTGAACTAAATCATTAGTATATATGTGTATTACGCTATAATCAGACCCCAGCCCCTCAGAACCATCAACGCCCATTACATACTTTTCACCGTGTTCAGGTGTGTTCCAAACCGACAAATAACTTCTAAGGTATACTTTTATCTCGGCTGGTATATCATCGATTTTCTTTAATGTTTTCAATGATTTTACTGCATTGTATACCTCCTGGATATGACGTGAGTTAAATATATTTTCTCCAGTTGTTAAAAATGCTTCAATCGGCGTGGCTGGAAATTCCTGTTTGAACTTACTTTCACCACTATTTTTAATCTTTATTCTTCGCCACATCAACTGTTCAAGGGTTGCCCCCATATCTCTATATTGTAGTTCGTCTTGTTCAAGGTCGTCATCAGTCAAAGCCCCATCATTAAGGGCAATATACTTTTGTGAAAACTCTTTATATTCATCGGAAAACATTTGTTTATCATCAATCCAGCCAAAGAAAAACGGCTTATATAACGATTCTTTGTTTTCGGATTTCTCCCATATATTTGCAAACTCGTTAAAACCATTAGCGGTTGATTCCAGTATAATCTTCCCATCAGGCAGCAACGCCTGTTCAACTGCTAATATATGCTTCGCCACAACATCTTGTTTGCAAAACGCCACCTCGGATATATGGCAAAACTTAATCGAACTACCCCTAGCAATTTCTTTGTTACCCATTGTGCAAACGGTTATCTTTGAACCATTATCAAACTTCAATTCTTTCCTATTGTTTGCTATATCTTTTAACTTAATCGCATCAGGCAAGTTGTTATATAAGAACTTTAATTTATCGAATATAATATCTGCACTATCAATGCTATAAGATATTAAAAGACAATGATTGTTCGCCCCTGTCAAAGCATACCACAAGGATAAGGCACAACTTATAGAGGTTATACCTAATTGCCTTGATTTAAGGACAACATTATACTTATCGAACCCGTTGACCAATTCTTTCTGTTGTGGATTTAATAAAAAAGGGACAACTATACCATTTTTATCAACTATTTTACAGAACGTTTCAATCCATAGTATCGGATTACCCATTATTATCTTTAATTTTTCTGATAGCATCATTAGTTATCACCATCTTCCAATTTCACACCTTTAAGAATTGATTGCAGTTCTGTTTCCTTTGAATCAGCGAAGAACTCTTGCGAGAAATCAGTAAACGCCTTGAAAGCGTTTGTATCGTCTTTGGCTTTTTCATAATATATATTATATAATTCAATCATCTTTTGACCGTGTTTTGCTTTCAATAACATCTTAGTCGCCTTTTGTACGCTATCTTCCAGTAACCATCTTTGGGCGGTCTTTTCCGTAACACCCTTTGGTATCATTGGATAATATGCCTTCAAATCTTCCAATGTCTTAAAATCCTGCGGTAGTAGTTCTTTAGCATAGAGCCAACATATATATCTCATTTTGGTTTCGCTTGTGACTTCTTTTAACTGTGTTAATATTGATTTTTCGCCCTTTGGCGTTCCTACTTCTTTTGGTTTGCCTGTTTTTTTAGTTGTTGTAGCCATCTTTTACCCTTCTTTCTACCTATCAAAAAAGGCGTGTGTTATTACGCCCCTATATTCTTATTTAATGTTATATTATCATCAAAGATACCATTATGATATTTGGCTATCTTTTCCAACTGTTGCTTTGTCATTCCTTTGAATGGATTATAGTTACTTTGATTCTTTCTTGGTTTTTTATTCTGCAACAAATAATCAGACATTCGTTTTTTAATCAAGTTTTTGAATTTATGTTGATTTTCGCAACGATCGTTACCACTTTCTTTGGTTTCGTTATAATTAAAAAATACAATGGTCTTATTATAATTGTATATTCCTATTTTTCGCAACGCTTTTTCAAGTTGTGGTTTATATATATCTTCATACCATTTTTTGTTCCTACTAAGATAATAATAAGTCGTTTCCTGTTGATTGTCTATAATCCAATTCCCAACCAATTCGTTTCGTAAATCATTTATTGTTTTATCTATCTGTTTAATTTCGGCTACATCATCAACATACCCCCACGTTTCTTTCTTATCATATTTATGTCTAGAAACCGAATAACCTTCATACCATTCTATATCATAATCAGGTTGGTTAGTCATATATGTAAGAGTGGATTTTACTTTGGTCATTACCTCATTGACTAACTTATACTTGTAATCAAGGCAACCGCCTGATAAGTGGTAAGAAGTGACCACACTAACATCTTTGATTATTCCAACCGCTTTAAGCAGTTCTGCCTGAGTCATACAAGTAGAATCCCATTCACTAATTAAAGGTATCAGACAATCCCTATATACAGACGTTCTGTTATTATCTTTGATTGCTGGTAGCGGTTCATTATATGCTTTAATTATTATTATCTCTTTGGTGGGCTTACCTGTATTACGGTTAATTTTACCTGTTAATTCCCACTCATAATATCTTTTTATGTCATCTATATATCTTTCTATCTGATTCAAGTTATTTGTTTTAGTATAGCCACACGACCATACTAATTGATTAACCGACTTGAATTTATTACCTAATTCTATTTTATTCATTTATTCAACCTACTTTTCTTTCATCCTATTTATTATTTAGCCAAAGTTGATATACTTCCTTGGTTTCGTTAAATCCAAATACCCAATATATTTTACCCGTATTCTGATTTATCCCAGTATCTATTACTATTGCCCCATTGTTTATATAAAACTTCGCCTGTAAAGGGTTGTATATATATTTTTTATTATCCATTTTTTTTAACCTACCTTTTTATCCTAATATTTTTTTTCACACGCCAGCATACTAACTGGTTGATTCTTCTACGCCTATCGGCTTGAAGAACCAATTTAGTATATATATTATTGATTTGTCATTTTATCACACTCTTAATTCCTTATTAATATAATATATATTTAATACAGTTTTAAGAGTGTGATAAAATGACAAATACTTAGTTACTTATTAAGTTTGTGCATTTTCACACCCTTAATTCCTTATTAAATAATATATATTAATAGTGTTTTAAGAGTGTGAAAATGCACACCTATTTAATTACTAATTTATATATAAAAAAACCGAAGGTTTTTTTATTATATATTTGACCGAAGGTCAAATATATATATTATTATTAATACTAATTTATTTTTATAAGGGGTATTTAAGAAATATATAATAATATAATAAAAACCCCATTTGGGGGTTTGGGTGATTGCTATAACATAGTATTTGCAACGGAAACAAATGTGTACCTACTCCGTGTTCTATTTATATATACTACTAATAACGGAGGAGGTACACAAAATAAAATTGATTGTCGCAAGACAATCAAAGTTAGCATCTGCTAGTGTTAAGTTGTGCTAGTATTCGTGCCACTTACCTTACAATAATAGAAAAGCGACACGAACTATATAAAAGTTTAATACAATAATATCTATATATATATTATTCAATATTTTTTGGGAAAAAACCACTATTAATTTCATTGTTGATTTTTTCATTGTAATACTCGGCTCTGTTCTGAAACCACTTTTCATATAATGGCTGGCAATCATAGTAATTAAAAGCCACCCAGAAATTATTACTGCTTTGATTTACGCCTACCCCTAATGGGTGGATTCCTTGTTCAATAAAAAAGTTGGCTTGCCTGATATTATATATATATTTTACATCTTTCATTTTTTTTACCTCTTTTATAATGAGTGATTTAGCCACTCAATGTATACTTCTTTCGTGTTTTCTTTTTTGAAAACAAACACTATTGTGTTCGTTGGTTCATCGGCAAAATAACGTTCTGCCTTGACCCCCGCCAATAAATATTTTGTTACTTGAGTCAAATTGAAAATTGCTACTTCATCATCATCTATTTTAGTTTTTATTCTTAATAAATCTTCCTTTTTTATTTGCATTTTTTAATAATCCTTTCTGTTCTATTATCCATTTCGACAACGATATTATTCGTTTCATTTATACTAACCTTGGTTTGCCCGATTAGTTGATTTATTTCTTTTATTAAATCGATCGATTTATTATATTCATTTTTTATCTTCATCATTCTTCACCATTCTTTACCTGCTAAAAATAAGAAAAACTAACTCGATTACGATACACCATTGCCGAACTGAAAATGTTGATATAATCAGGTATGGCAATGTCTATATTAGCATTAAGTGTATTAAAATCTTTGATTTTTTTATCAAATACTAATCCATTTGGGTTCTTGATAAAAAGTCCCTTACTATGGGATATTTTTTCAAAATCAATACCACACATCAACTTACCATTACTATTTATTTCAATATTCTTATTCAGTCCATAATCAATAATAGTATTGTAATAATACTCTATACTGTCTTGGGTGACAATTTCATTTATGAACTCTAAATCCATTAATTCAACCCAATTATCCCATTGTTTTCGGAAATTGAAAAACTGCTTAAACCACGAATCCACACATAGCAATAACTTAATCTGTTCGTCATTGAAATAATTGAATGATTCGCCATATAGCGAAAATAACATCATCAGGGTTGAACCAGCGTATTTATCTGTATAGTTATTTTGATTAATACCGATATTCAGATTGATTGATTGTTTATTCGCTATCCCTTGAACGTGGTTGCCAAATGCCTTGCCATTCGTAAGGTCACAATCGACATATATCGGTTCTTTTCCATTCGCCTTATCGTTGACCCATAATGAGTTAAAATCGTAAAATCCACCTATGTTTAAGTTGAATTTTTTGCTTAAATATAAGCAAGACAACCAACTATCCAAATCATTCGTTAAAACTAAATAATATCTTTCGTTATCTATTGTTTCCCACCAATCAGGGAAACTATTTTTTATATTCTCTTTCATATTTCACACCATTTTTAGTTGCTATAATTAGTGTCCTTTTAGTCCTTTTTATGGTGTGAACTCTTTTTTTTGATTAAATCAGAGTTCGTACTCTCCTTTAATCCTTTTATTCCTTTTATTTATTTTGCTTTTTCTTATTAGCCCTTGCAAGGTTAATCGCTTGATACATTTCTTTTGCGTCATTGTCAGATACATAATCATTCGTTTCTAATCTGCAATAATATTGTTTTGATTTGCAATAAAACTCACTTGCCTGTGTTTTGGTCAAACCTGACAACTCTCTATATTCCCTTATTTTTTTTACTGATACCATTTCTACTTCCTTTCATAAAATAAAAAATAGTGGGGCTATCTCTTAAATAACCCCACATAATAGTTAAAAATTATGCTATTGTCTTTCGCAGAACAACAACACCATCTTTATCGATTAACTTAGTCGCATAAAGTGAAGATGCTACAATATCAGTTGCAAGAAGTAATGCTACTCTTGCTTCCTCAACTGAAATGTCTTTTTGGAATACATAACCCAAAGCGTTTTTCTTAGCAATGTAGGTTTTGCACTCTGCCTTTGATGAATCATAAGTGTTGTTATTGCATACAATAACAGGGATTCCCAGCCAATAGCCACAAAGACCATTAGCAACCATACCATTACCAGCAGTTGCGTATGTCTTTTCAATAGATGTGAACTCAGGCATAGCCACAAGAGTTGGGTATAACCTTGAATTGATTACGATTCCTGCAAATGATTCTGTATCAATGTCATCGCCGAACAGACCGATACCAGCCATAAGTTCAGCACTTGTAATGGTTGTAGCCCCTGCAACTGCTTCTTTCTTGGTTGCGTCTGTGTCCATAGCGGTGACTAAATCGCTATCGATCGCTTTTTGCATTACCTGTGTTACCTGTTCAACCATTCGGTCCATAGTAGCACCCTTGATTTGGCTAGCGTTCTTATCGTATACCCTTACCGCTTTGCCGATTTGCTTGATTGTTGCGGTGTTATCCGTCATTGCGAGTTCTTCGGCTGTCAGGGCTGTACCTAGTGTTACCGTTTCTGCGTCATCTATTCTATCGAATGACGGAAAATGAACCTCATCTCCAGCGGTCATTATCTCTGGTGCCATTGATGTAGCATCGAAAGCGATACCACCGATTCTGAGAGATACACCCAATTTTGCGTTTATTGCGTCTGCAAACACTTTGTTTATTACTAATGCCATTTATTTTTTCTCCTTTGTTTTACTTTTAGTTAGAAAGTTCCGTATAAAGTGATGGGTTTTCGTTATATAGTTTTGCCTTTTCATCATATCCCATTTTCTTAAAGTCCTCTTTGGACACGCCAACCCCACCCCTATTATTTGGCTTGAAATCAGGTTGTTTTGTCGTTACAAGTCCTTTGAAAGATTCTGACAATGCGTTTGTGTCAATATCAGATTTTAGATATTGGGCAAAACTACTATCTATACCAATTTCGCTTAATGATTTTTCTAACTTCATTTGATTTAATTCTAATTTTGCTTTTTGTAGTTCAACCTCTGATTCCGTTGGCTCGTGAGGTTTTAACTTTTCTAATTCCTCATTTGCTACTTTCAGTTTCTGCGAATATTCAGTTCTCACCTTATCCGATTCAGATTGAATCGCCCTTTCCAGTTCTGATACCGCTTCTTCACTCAGGTTGTACTTCTCAATTAATTCTTTGTTCATTCTTTTCTCCTTTCAAGTTGTCGTTGATTAGTCCCTGATATAGTTACTAATTCGACCCCTTTTAATATACTACAAGGTTTTCACCTTAATTTTGGACAAAGAAAAACCACCAATTAATATTGATGGTTTTGCCTTTTTTATATGAGTGTATGTTCGATTTTTATTGTAAATATAGTGAGTTTAATCAATCAATTTTCTTAGATTATATAATAATAAAAATAATTGTTGATTTATCTTACATACTTCATATTCTATTAAAAATTTCCGTGACGTGATGCCACTTTTACCTATACATCACGTCACGGGTCAATGCCTTATCCCAATGTATATTTCACAATATATATTAATGACAATGACAAAGACGAAAAATTTTTGGACAATTTTAAGTGGGGGTATAATATGTTATGATATGGCTAATATTAACATAATATACCCTCATAATATATAAATAAGACAGGGCTAAATAATTAGGTAATAGATATGACGTTCTAATGAAACCTAATAATCTGACCCCAGCAAATTGTGTAGAGGGGGTTGAACCCTCTTTATATTAACAAATTCAAATATTTTTCAATATCAGAATCCGTATAATATCTTCTCCCTGTTACGGTTCTCTTGGCTGGTAGTGTGCCGTTTCTATCTAGTTCTTGTAATTGTCTTACAGTCAAGTTAACCATAACGGCGAACTGACCAATTTTGTATATTTTCAATTCTACCATTTCGATTCACTCCTTTTATTTTTAATGCCTTTCGGCTTTACTTATTATTTCAAAATGTAGAAAAATGTTCTAAAAAAAAATATAGAAAACTTCTCTTTTTGATTGCATAAATGTAGTTGTTTCCTTAATAGTCTATCGTTTTTAGACCTATCAATCCTTATAACTATTGAAATTTCAAGGTTTATAAGGGTTTTCTGAATCAAACATTTTTAAAATTTATCTTTTATGTTATAATATATTTATAAACCCACCTTAATGTAAATCCACCATTTCTAGTTACTTTCTATCATATATGTGATAATTCATACCTTATATAAATGTTGAAATTCCAATAGTTATGTGAGGTGCAAAATCAAACTTTGGGTCAATAAATGTAGTCGTTTCCTTAATAGTATATCGTTTTTAGACCTATCAATCCATATAACTATTGAAATTTCAAGGGTTGTAAGGGTTTTAAAAAGTGGTAAAAAAGGCGTTTTTCGCAATTTTTCGTAACGATCGCCCCTTGTTATATATACTTTTTTGGTGGTTATAACACGACCACCCCTATTGCTATACCCTGATTCTTATAGGAAATAGTCGTTTATAGTATGATTTATCGATTTTAATGGGGTTGTCGATAGATTATACCTTTGAGTATTAAAAACGATTAAATTATCAATTTACTTGATTTTTTACGCATAGAGGTCAATGGCGAATGTCCAGCGTATTGTTTCGCTAAATCATCTGTATCTAGGTCTAAGTACGCTTCTTCTGTTACCTTGATACTGGAATGTCCAAGAATCCTTGACAACGTATATATGTCTCCCCCTGACATTAGAAATCGTTTAGCGAAGTTATTTCTGAAAACGTGGGGGTGTATTCCTGTTAGACCTGCTCGTGATTGATAAATCCTAATAGAACGCTCGAATTGACTAATACTTACTTTTGTACCTCGATTAGTACAAAATAATAAATCGCTTTTCGCTTTTTTATCCTTTTTTCTAATCCATTTTCTTAAATCCTTGTTCAAATAACTCGAAAAAAAGACAAATCGTGATTTTTTACCTTTAGTATTTTCGGCTCGTAGATAAATAGTGTTATGGCTAAAGTCGACATCATCTATTTTTATGGATAAACATTCACCTATACGCATACCAGTATCTTGTAAGGTTTCGACGATTATGTAATCTCTATATTCGCTGAAACGGTTGCAATTAAAGGACTTCATAAACATATTGTATTCTTTATTGGTTAAAAAATACAAGGGTTTACGGGCGGTTTTTATATATTTTAGTTTGTTTATAGGGTTCTGATTAATGTATTCGTAGTCGAAAAGCCAGTTAAAGAACACTCTGATGTTCCTTAAATAATTGTTGATTGTGGTATCAGATACCATTTTACCTTTATCGTTTCTTTTTAACGGGTGATTTACCTCTATGCTGTCTATATCGACAACTACGGTATATTTTCCACGTTCACGAATAAAAGCGATGTAATCGTACAAATCTTTAGTTTTAACACTATTCCAATCTTTGATTTTCTTTTCAGTTTGAAGATAATTGAGAAATAAACAAATGGTCTGCTGATAAGTGTAAATTGTCTTTTCTGATAGTCCTTTATCCTTGCAATAATAAAGGAAACTTTTAAGGTCATTAATCATAAAAAAAACCTCCAAATATACCCTGAATAATAAATGTATATTTTGGAAGTTAGTAGGGTTTTAACGGGTAAAAACCGTTGATTTATGGTCGATTTTCACTTTTCCGAATCGTCCAAACCGTTGAAATTTCAATCAAAACTTGCCTGACCTTTCAATACCGATCTTCCATGCCAGCAATCCGATAAATTCACTGTTAGTGAGTCTGTGATCATCCTTTGGGATCGTATGACCCATTAACACTGCTCTCAGACTGTCGCTGTTTTTCTTACAAGCCGCATGTATAGCAAGCCGCATAGCTTTCTCAACGCTTTCCGGCGATACGCCATTAAGCTTGGCAATTTGTGGATAGACCTCCTTGGTTATTGCGTAGATAACATCCCAGTTTTCCATAGCCATGATCGTTGCCTGGCAGATATACTTATATCCGCATGTATTGATTGGTATACCTAATATCAATACTTTCCTGGAAATCATACATTCTAATTCATTAAGTTCTTTCATTTTCTCCTCCTTGTAAAAATGCATACACAATTCAATTCTTATTTTACTACAAGTTGGTAGTAAAATGCTACTAAAATTTTCGGAATTATCGAATTTTTTTATATGGTGACCTTATTTTTCATCTTGGCAAAGGTCTTATCTCCTATGCCGCTGACATTTTTCAAGTCTTCAATTTTACTGAATCTACCGTTTTCTTCTCTGTATGTTATTATCTTACCGGCCATAACCGGACCTATACCTGTGATTTTCTGTAATTCTGTGCTGTCTGCAGTATTGATGTTGATGAGGCCATTACCGGCAGCAGAAGTTGAGGCTCCCGATGGGGTTCCCTGACTTCCTGAGCCTGAGCCTGAGCTTTCGACTTTGGAAGCAACGACGATTTTCTGACCGTCTTTAACAACCTCAGCCTGATTCAGATCTGTAGTATCTGCTTTGCCTGTAAGTCCACCTGCTTTATCAATAACTTCATATATTCTTGCATCTTTATCTACTTCATATACACCTGGCGATTCAACTTCTCCGCCTACATCAACATAAACCTTAGCCTTTGTTTCAGATGATTCCTCTGCGGCCGTATCCTTCGCAGCGTGAGCATCTTCTATGCTAATAGTGTCACTATTCCCTTTTACCGCAAAAACCAATACAGCGGCAATCACTACTATGATCACCGCCGCTATTTTCAATGGCTTGTTATTTTCTTTTAGTTTGACTGCTAACTCTCTTATCTTCTCCATAGATAAAACCTCCGTAATTCAATAATAATACTTCATTTACCAGCATTACCATTATTTTACATCCATTTTATGTCATAGTCAACAGGTAAACCTAATTTATCCCTGGAAACTTCTATTTCATATCGCGAGCAGTTGAACGACGCGAATTTCATAAAGCTGGTTATTACCAGTTCAGGACTTACATTGGAACGGCTTCCGCAATCTAATGTCATTCTCAGCGTCAGTTTATCATCTCTGCCCTGCTCTGCTGTTATAGCCCTGATTTTAGGTCTGATGTCTGTTTCAACCATTTTTTTAGTTTTCTTCTGCCGCTTCTCTGTTAATATCTGTTTCTGCGACAGATAATCATCAATCACTTTCTGATAATCTTTCTCATAAAAAGCAACCGGTATATCTACTGTATAATCGGCATATTCTACGCTGGCAGCCAATGACTTGCCTTCATCAGGAATTATGCCGCATCTTATCAGTTGTATACCTGTTGGCATAGTTTCCTGAAGATTGCCAATAAGGACATCATTGGAATACGCTGTCTTCGTCTCAAATTCTATATATTCGCCCTTAGCTGAATATCCAAGGGACAGCGGCTGTGCAAAACTCATTTTCGGATGTGGATTAAATCCTTGACTGTACTGCAATTCCAAGCCACATCTTCTGAAAGCACGGCTGAACAATCTTTGCATATCCAAATGAGATATGTACTTGACATAACCGTTTTTAGAAAAAACTATTATATACTTATACATCACTACCTCCTTGGGCGCACCTGACCCTGCTATTAATACCGCAACCTACGCATCCCTGTCGGCAGTCAGCCGTCACGTCTCCAAGACCTGCTTTGTCATTTTCACTTTTCAAGAATGACTTTGTTACGCCGGAGTCTATGATATCCCACGGCAAAACTTCATCATACGAACGTTTACGCTGACTGTAAAATACGCCGTTGCCTTCTTCTAACACATTCTTCCATGCTTCTCTGTTGAAATACTCACTCCAACCGTCAAATTTGCAGCCTGCTTCGTGAGCCTTGATAAGCATATCTGAGCAACGTCTGTCGCCCCTTGCTATTACAGCCTCGCAAGTACTTACTTCATCGTCGTGATAGTTATAGGTGACGTTTTTGATTTTCAGGCGTTCTGTGAGATACTCATGCTTTTTCCTGAATTCTTCGGTAGAATCCTGAGGTTCCCATTGAAAAGGCGTATGAGCTTTAGGCACAAAGTTAGATATGCTGATTGTCACATTGAATCTACCGCCCTTGCCTGACTTTTTGTGCAAGCCTATGATATTTCTGGCTATTTCCGCAATGCCGTCCAGATCTTCATAGGTTTCGCCCGGAAGTCCGATCATGAAATAAAGTTTAACATGACGCCATCCAAGTTCTATAGCCTGCTCCACGGCATCATAAATATCCTTATCAGTAATTCCCTTATTGATAATATCTCTGAGTCTTTGGGTTCCGGCCTCAGGAGCAAATGTCAGCCCTGACTTCTTGTATTTCTGTATTTCTTCAAGAACCTTGAATGAAAAAGAATCAAGTCGTAAGGATGGTAAAGACAACGATACATCTTTATCCTTACAGAATTTAGTCAGTTTCAGTGTCAGATCCTCAAAGTCCGAATAATCGCTTGTAGAAAGTGAAAGTATAGACAATTCGTCGTGGCCTGAATTCTTTAACTGTTCTTCAGTTATCTTCAATATTGAATCGCTCTTCCGTTCCCTTACAGGCCTGTATATCATGCCAGCCTGACAGAATCTGCAGCCTCTGGTACATCCTCTGAATGTTTCCACTACTGCTCTGTCATGAACGGTGTCTATTAAAGGGACTATTGTTGATATTGGAAATTCAGCATATTCTATATCCTCTATAATAGATTTCCTGATTCTGTCGGGAGCTCCATCCCAGTTTTTCTTATACTGCTGGATTGTTCCATCCTCGTTGTAATACACATCGTAAAATGATGGAATATATATTCCATCCCTGTCTGATATTATTTTAAATAACTCTGTCTTGCTTTTGCCGGATTTCTTTGCATCGGCAACTGTTTCTAGTAGTTCAGGTAAAGCCTGCTCACCATCTCCAACAATAAAGATATCTATAAAATCAGCCAATGGTTCCGGGTTGAAAGCGCATGGACCTCCTGCAATTATCAACGGCCAGCTATCGTCCCTGTCCTTGCTCAGCAAAGGTATGCCGGCTAGTTCCAGCATGTTCAGGATATTTGTAAATGACATTTCGTACTGCAGGGTAAATCCCAGAACATCCATATTTTTGACAGGCGTTTTAGTTTCCAATGTAAACAAAGGATATGAATAATCTCTCATAAGAGCTTCCATGTCCGCTGCAGGTGCGAAAACTCTCTCGCAATAGAGGTTTCCCTTTTTATTTACTATGTTGTACAGTATCTGCAATCCAACATAAGACATACCGATTTCATACAAATCAGGAAATGCAAAGGCAAATCTTACATCAAATTTTTCAGTTTCTTTAACGGATATATTGATTTCATTGCCGATATATCTGCCTGGTTTCTCGACCTGCTTCAAAAGCTGATCCAGTGAAGGCGCGAATATGCTGTCTATTGACATTCCTATGCGCTCTTCTATATGGCTTATGAAAGCCTTTGTCTCTTGCTTTTTGGTTAAAAGGCTCTCAGTTCTCTGAGGGTTTTCTCCTTTTTTATGTATAAGGTAATCTACCCTTTCATCGATTCCAACATATCTATCTTCTTTGACTACTCTATCGCCAAGACACATGATATCTGTCTCGTTGATTTTATCCAGGCTGTTAAAATCGTAACGCATATGCACTCTGACTATCGCTGCTTCTTCTGTAAATCCAGCCTTTTCAAGCATATCCGCCGCTATTATTTCATGGTGCTCATTTGTTCTTGCCACATCATGAATAAGTCCTGCCATTTTTATCAGATCCAGGTCCAAATCGAAGCCATGATCATTCAACTGTCTGCCAATAGCTACTGCGGTGTCACTGACGGCACGACAATGAGCTATTACATGATCAGGTGTATTATATGCCCTGAACATTTCATAGCATTCTTTTTCTGTTAGTCTTTTATTTGCAGACATAAAGTCCTCCAATCAATACTCGTCATAAAATTCAAATTCATAATTAAATATCTTGATTGTATCTCCCTCTTCCATACCCATTTCATGCATTTTCCGGATAGCTCCTCGATTTTCTATGTACTTGTACAAATACCTGAGAGAACCAAAATCATTGAAATTAGTAGAATCGAAAATCTTCTGCAGTTGCTTTCCTGTTACAACGTAAGTGTTTCCCTGCTTTTCAACATAGACATTCTTGAAATCAGGATCCTTATCATCTGTTTCGAAATCAAAATACTCCTCTTTCTTTTCCTTAGGAGGATTCTTCAAAGCCTTCTGCAGTTCTTCAAGTGCCGCATTTAATAATTCTTTCACACCGTAATTAATAGGTGCAGAAATCGGGAAGACCTTGTATCCCTTGCTTTCTACATATTCCTTGAATTCCAGATAATCCGGAGAATCTATATCTGTAAGATCGATCTTACTGGCTGCTACCAGCATTGGCTTCTCTGCTACATCTTCACTGTACATAGCCAGTTCAGCGTTGATTTTATCAAAGTCATCTTTAGGGTCTCTTCCCTCACTTCCGGAAACATCCACTACATGTATGAGCACCCGGGTTCTCTCAATATGCTTAAGAAATTTCAAACCAAGCCCAAGACCTTTATGAGCGCCTTCTATTATCCCGGCAATATCAGCCATGACGAAACTTGTGTCTGCAATGTTAACAACACCTAAATTAGGATCTATAGTTGTAAAGTGATAGTTGTCTATCTTTGGTCTGGCACTTGTTGCCACTGCCAGCAGACTTGATTTCCCAACATTTGGAAAGCCTACGAGGCCAACATCAGCTATCATCTTAAGTTCAAGGATAATTGTACGTTCTTTCACAAAATTACCCGCTTCAGCAAAATTAGGCGCCTGTCTGACAGAATTTTTGAAATTGACATTTCCTTTACCACCCTTGCCACCTTTGGCAGCAATGAAAGACTGGCCGTCTTCCAGCATATCAGACATTACCAGTCCCGTAGCAGCATCAATGACTACAGTACCCTGAGGTACTTTTATAATGAGATCCTGTCCATTCTTACCGAATTTCTTCTTCCTCATACCATCCTGACCATTTTCTGCCTCATATTTCTTTTTATATTTAAAATCCATCAGGGTCCTGAGATTTTTATCGGCAATAATTACTATATCACCGCCCTTGCCGCCATCTCCTCCATCTGGTCCACCTTCTGGTACGAAGGGCTCTCTTCTGAATGAAACGCTGCCATTTCCGCCTTTACCTGATACGATTTCGATTTTCGCTCTATCTACGAACATTTATTACCTCCACTTTGATACACAAAGTGTATATTACCATAAATTAAAAAATAAGCCCCTATGTAACATAGGGGCTCCAAGTATCTTAAGCTTCTTTCGGATAAACGCTGACCTGTTTCCTGGTCTTGCCTTTTCTCTCGAATTTAACAGCACCATCTACTTTAGCGAACAATGTATCATCACCACCGATACCTACATTGTTGCCTGGATGAAGCTTAGTTCCTCTCTGCCTCATCAAAATGCTTCCTGCTGTTACAAACTGACCGTCACCAGCCTTGACGCCTAGACGTTTCGATTCTGACTCACGACCATTCTTAGAGCTTCCTACTCCTTTTTTACTTGCCATAGACCTGACACCTCCTTACTGAATGACAATCAATTACTTAGTTGCTTTTTCAATGGCTTCAATGATAACAGCCTTAGTAGCTTTCTCATCGATTTCCACATTATGCTCTTTAGCAAAAGCAATAAGTTCATCTTTCTTCATTGATGCAGAAACTTTCTTGGAAGCTTCCTTCTTAGGAGCTTCTGCCTTTGGCTCTGCTTCCTTCTTAGGAGCGGCCTTTGGTTCTGCTTCTTTCTTAGGTTCTGCTTTCTTTGCAGGCTTCTTCTCAACGCCACCGAGATCATTGATCTCTACCATTGTGTATGGCTGTCTGTGTCCCTGCTTCTTTCTGTAATCCTTCTTATTCTTATACTTGAAGATAACTATCTTCTGGCCTTTGCCATTTTCTACGACTTTGCCAACAACTTTGGCACCCTCTACGTAAGGTGTACCTACTTTCAAGCCATTGTCATCGCTTAATACAAGAACTTTGTCGAATTCAACTTTTTTTCCGGCTTCTGCATCCAGTTTCTCGATGGTGATAATGTCACCCTCCTGAACTCTATACTGCTTTCCACCAGTTTCAATTACTGCGTACATTTATTCTAATACCTCCTCTAACCAGTCTCGCCTTCTCGGGTAGTGCATCGCACACTTTAATAGACCCTTACCGAGCGGTCTAACTCAATAATATTAGCATAAATGTGGATTCATGTCAAACATTTATTTGATTATTAACTATATTTATTCTACTATTACGCCATCTTCGTCAACATTCATGTCATCAGGCTTTTTCTCTGCTTCTTTAGTAGTTTTAGGATCCTTTTCCTGATCCTTCTCATTTTCTTTAAGAGTATCTATAAGCTGGTCATGTACCTTATGCATAATGTCGGGATTGGCCTCCAGATAAGCCTTTATGTTCTCTCTGCCCTGACCTATACGTTCACCGTTATAACTGAACCAGGATCCTGCTTTATCTATGATTCCAGCTTCTACTGCACAGTCCAGAATATCTCCGGATAATGATATACCTTTGCCATACATTATGTCGAATTCAGCCTTCTTGAATGGCGGTGCCACCTTATTCTTAACGACTTTGACTCTGGTTCTGTTTCCAAGCATCTGATCGCCCTGCTTAATAGTCTCTATTCTTCTCACATCGAACCTCATAGATGAGTAGAATTTCAAAGCTCTACCGCCTGTTGTTACCTCCGGATTTCCGAACATCACTCCAACTTTTTCTCTCAGCTGGTTTATAAAAATAACACAGGTGTTTGTCTTATTAACTGTGCCTGTAAGCTTACGAAGAGCCTGGGACATAAGTCTTGCCTGAAGGCCAACGTGAGTATCTCCCATTTCACCTTGTATCTCAGCCTTAGGTACCAAAGCTGCAACTGAGTCTATTACTATTACATCTATGGCTCCGCTGCTGGCAAGCATGTCGCATATTTCCAGCGCCTGTTCACCTGTATCAGGCTGTGACACCAGAAGGTCGTCAATCTGGACTCCAAGATTCTTAGCATAAACAGGGTCTAAAGCATGCTCTGCATCTATAAAAGCAGCCTTTCCGCCCGCTTTCTGGGCCTCTGCCACAATGTGAAGTGCCAGCGTAGTCTTTCCCGAAGACTCAGGTCCGAATATTTCTACTACTCTTCCCTTAGGTACTCCACCTACACCGGTAGCCATATCCAAACTGATAGACCCGGTAGATATAGTATCTATATTCATCTGTGCGCCGGCATCTCCCAGCTTCATGATCGCTCCCTGGCCAAACTGCTTCTGTATTTTGGACATAGCCGCTTCTAAGGCCACTTCGCGTTCATCTTTATTATTTTTACTCATTATTAACCTCCATATTGCGAACACTTGTTCTACTTATATTTTACAGTAAATTTAATATAAGTCAAGTAAATTTTAATATTTATCAATGTAAATAAATGGTAATTACATAATAACATAATTACCATTTCCTGTCAATTAAGATTTGCTTCATCTATACATTTGTTCACCATGTCGAGCATAGATAAGACTGCATAATGTCTGTTCCAGTTTCTGCTGACGTTGCGCATATGCACTTCTCTGACCTTGACATCACCAGCAAAAGCGCACCCTATATATATGAGTCCGACCGGTTTACCCGGCATTTCGCCTCCGGGGCCTGCTATGCCTGTTATACTTACGCAGATGTTACTCCCCGTTTTTTCATAAAGGCCTGCAGCCATTTCTTTTGCTACTTCAGCACTATATACAGTGTGTTTTGTTATAGTATCTTCACGTACTCCCAATTCATCGATTTTAGCGTTAGCTGTGTAGGTTACCAGACCTCTGTCGAATACTTCAGATATTCCCGGTACTGATGTGAGCGTTTCAGCAAACATACCACCTGTGCAGGATTCAGCGCAGGATATAGTTATGCCCTTTTCCAGCAGTTTCCTTCCCACTACCTGAACGAGTTCTTCATCGTCTATGCTGTAAATATACTGTCCCAGCCGGCTGACTATGATATCTGTTGTATCAGCTACGGCTTTCTTTGCTTCTTCTAAAGTGTCACGCTTGGATGCCACCCTGACGGTGCATTCGCCTTCCTTGGCATAAGTGGCTATTGTAGGATCTTTTTGTGCATCTATGAGATCCAGCAAATCAGTTTCGAGAGAAGATTCTCCCTTACCAAAGAATCTCAGCGTCTTGTAATAAATAGCCTTATCCTGGTATTTTTCAAGAAAGGGTTTTACCCTGCGCTGAAACATACGTGTCATTTCTCTCGGCGGTCCCGGCATGCATATGATTATTTTTCCGTTCTTTTCAAGGGCAAAGCCTGGCGCACTTCCCGCGTCATTATCGAAGACTGTTGCTTTGGATGGCATCATAGCCTGCTTGTAATTGTTTTCAGTAAGCTTATGACCCAGCTTTTTAGAGCCTTCCACCAAGGCCTCCATTGAAGGTTCATGTTCAACGAGGTTATCGCCCATTACCTTACAGACGGTTTCCTTGGTCATATCATCTTCAGTCGGTCCAAGGCCTCCTGACGTGATTATCAGGTCACAGTCCTTGAATGCCAGGTCGACCATTTCGCTCAATCTGCCGTCGTTATCGCCTACTGTATAATGATAAAGAACATCAAAACCCAGCAGATTCAACTGCTGGGAAATATAAACCGAATTAGTATTGGTTATCTGTCCGAAAAGGATTTCTGTGCCAACGCTTAAAACTGCACTTCTCATAATGACCTCCCTTAAGCTTTGAAAACCTGTTTATTCTTAACTACATATTCTATTCCTGAATACACAGTCATTATCAATGACGCCCATAAGAATATCATCGCCAGCACATATACATAGAAATAGATATGTGTGTTGTAAAGACCAGCGGCCAGCATGAGCAACGGGACCGCTACCATCTGAAGTACTGTTTTGATCTTACCGCTCATAGCGGCGGCTATTACCAGACCTCCGGAAGCTGCCACAGTTCGGATTCCGCCTATGGTAAATTCTCTGGCCAGAATTACGATGAGCATCCATGCCGGGATCGTTCCATCTCCCACCATCAGACAAAAGGCTGAATATACAAGTATCTTATCTGCCAGCGGATCCATTATCTTACCGAAGTTAGTTACAAGATTCCGGCTTCTTGCGATCTTGCCATCCAGCATATCTGTAAATGAAGCGGCTATGAATATTATCAGCGCCGGTATATACCATCCCATAAGGTATGCTGCAATGAAAAACGGCACCGCTATTACTCTTCCAACTGTCAATTTATTTGGTAAATTCATGTCTAAACCTCCCTGCCTTCTAAGTCATAATCAAAAGCATCTTCGATTTTCACTCTCACTATATCCCCGGGTCTATGCTCCTTCAAAGGTACAAAAATTACCGAGTTGTCTATCTCCGGTGCATCATATTCTGTCCTGCCTATGTAAGAGCCGTCTTCGTCTCTCTCATCGACCATAACATCCATTATGCTTCCAATTTTATTTTCATTGTACGCAAGTGATATCTCCATCTGGCGAACCATTATGCCATCCAAGCGTTCTTGCTTGATTTCTTCGTCTATTTGATCTGGCATTTCCGCCGCCACAGTACCTTCTTCCTTGGAATAAGCGAATACGCCAAGGCGTGCGAATCTCTGCTTCTCAACAAAGTCCTGAAGAATGTCGTAATCGTCTTCAGTCTCTCCGGGAAATCCCACAATGAGGGTAGTACGAATATGAATATCCGGTATTGCCTTTCTGAGTTTTCCAAGAGTATCATCCAGGGATGCCGAAGTGGATCTGCGGTTCATACTCTTAAGTATTCTATCGCTGGCATGCTGTATGGGGATATCTATATAATTACATATTTTCTCTTCTGAGGCCATGGTCTCTATCAATTCATCAGTTATCCTGTCTTCATAGCAATACATAAGCCTGATCCAGCGAATACCATCTATTTTGCAAAGCCTGTGAAGCAGATCAGGTAATTCCAGACTTCCATAGATATCCATTCCATAATACGAGACATCCTGTGCAATAAGAACAAGCTCTTTACAACCGGCGTCTGCCAGTCGCTGAGCTTCTTCAACTATATTCTCTTTCTTCCTGCTTCTATATGGTCCTCTTATCTTAGGTATTATGCAGTAAGCACACACGTTATTACAACCTTCCGCTATTTTCAGCGTAGCCGTGTATGGGTCATCCGACAACTTACGTGCCTTTATTTCCAATTCCTCGATCCTGCATGGATCGATTACTTTGAACCTATCCTTGTTTTCGCTGCACAGATCATCCAGCAATTCCGGAAGTCTGTCGTAATCATTTACACCAAGAAAGCCATCGACTTCCGGCATTTCATCATAAAGCTCATCGGCATATCGCTGAGCAAGGCAACCGGATACTACCAGTTTCTTGCCTTCTTCTTTATATGCTGACATATTGAATATCTCATCTATAGACTCAACTTTAGCATCATTGATGAAGCCACATGTATTGACTACTATAATGTCAGCTTCGTCAGGTGAATCCACTATGCCGTAACCTGCATTCTCCAATATACCCATGGCCATTTCAGAATCATTGAAATTCTTTGGACAGCCAAGTGTATCAAAATATACTTTCATTACTCTATTCCCTGTGCCCCTTCTTTCATCTTGGCAAGCTCTTCTTCTGTAATGAGGACCTGCCTCGGTCTGCTTCCATCCTGAGGCCCTACGATTCCTCTGGATTCCATCATATCCATTATCCTTGCCGCTCTGTTGTACCCTATCCTGAAACGTCTCTGCAGCATTGAAACGGATGCCTGTTCACTAGTCACTACGCATTCTATTGCATCAGGCAGAAGCTCATCTGCATCATCGTCTTTATTCATATTCAAGCCTTTTCCGTTCTCTATAGTGTCGATCACATCGTCAGCATACTCTGCTTCATCGACCTGAGACTTTACATGTTCTATTACACGATGGACTTCCTGGTCAGACACAAATGTTCCCTGTACTCTTATAGGTTTTCCCATTCCAAGAGGATTGAAGAGCATGTCGCCCTTGCCTACCAGTTTCTCTGCGCCGCCCATATCAAGTATGGTTCTTGAATCGAACTGCGATGATACAGCAAAGGCTATCCTGGAAGGAATATTAGCCTTGATGACGCCGGTTATTATATCTACTGAAGGACGCTGAGTAGCAACGATAAGATGCATTCCGGCTGCTCTGGCCATCTGCGCAAGTCTGCAGATAGATTCTTCCACCTGACTTGGCGCAGCCATCATAAGGTCAGCCAACTCATCTATTATGATGACAACCTGAGGCATGACCATATCTTTTTCATTATCAGCCTTCATTTTGTCATTATATGACTCGAGATCCCTGACACCTGATTCCGCGAACATCTTGTACCTGTTCGTCATCTCCACAACCGCCCAGCTAAGGGCTGCCGCTGCCTTTGACGGATCTGTAACGACCGGTATGAGCAGATGAGGTATGCCGTTATAGTTGCCCAGTTCTACCACCTTTGGATCTATGAGGACCAACTTCACCTCGTCAGGATCCGCTTTGTACAAAATGCTTGTGATTATGCTGTTGATGCATACGCTCTTGCCTGAGCCAGTGGATCCGGCAATGAGCAAATGCGGCATTCCCTTCAGGTCAGCCACTATAGGCTTGCCGGCTATATCTTTTCCAACAGCAAATTCTATCTTGGATTTAGCTGACTTGAACTCGCGGGACTCTATTATCTCGCGAAGTCTTACCATGTTGATTTTATCATTTTCTACTTCTATACCTACAGCAGCTTTGCCAGGTATAGGAGCTTCTATTCTTATGCTTTTGGCGCGTAGATTCAGTGCAATGTCATCGGACAATCTGACGATACTGCTGACTTTAACGCCTATGTTAGGCTGTATCTCATATCTGGTCACAGCCGGACCCTGAGTCACCTGAACGACCTTCGCATCTACATTGAAGTTTTGTAAAGTCTCTTCCAGCTTACGTGCCTTTTCCTTCAGGTCGCCGCTTATGCCCGTCGTATTTATTTTGTCAGGCTCAATAAGCAGGTCGATGGAAGGCTTCCTGTATTTGCTGCTGCTTCTGTCTACGGATTTAGTAAGGGCTGCTGAGGCACTTCCTAATCCCAGACCTGTGCCTATAGCAGCAGCGTCTTTCGCGATTTCCTTAGCCGACGGTTTGACTTCATCCGGGGATGAAAGATTGTCTGCAGGCATGTCTCCGTTTAAGCCATAGGATTTGTTAGGATCGAGACTTTTTTCTTCGTTAAAAGGATCATTCTGGCGCAAAAAGTCCAATACATTGCTTTTGCCTTTTTTCGTACTTGTCTTTCCTGTAAGGGAATCAGACTTTGCAGCTGATTTATTGCTGGCGTTGTTCTCGTTATAAGGCGTTATTATTTTTATATCGTGAGACTTAGGCTCTGATTCTGACAATTGCGCCATGGCTACTGGTTTTTCCTGTGAAAGTATGGTCTCTCCGTTAGCCTTACTTTCTTCTTCAGCCTTTTCTTTAAGTAAACGTTTTTCTTCCCGCTTGTTGCTGTGCTTTTCCATAGCTTCTGACAAAGGAGTATTGATCATTAGTAATATACAGATTATCGTTATTACTGATGCAAATATATAGAGCCCTGCTTTACCTATCAGTTTAACAAGACAGATTCCAAATGTCATACCGATAGAACCGCCGCCGTTCAGAGTCACACCGTCATTGTAAAAAGTTCTGACTGCATATACCAGATGACCGCTGTCTATATATCTACCTGAATTCAGAAGGCACAGCATTATAAGCATTACAAAAGTGAATACTAAAGTTTTCCACGAGAAATGCATCGCTTTGTGCGCTATCAGAAGTAAACCTATCAGTATCAGATACCATGGCAAAACCAGTCCCATCAGACCGAAGAGCCCTTTAAGTATATCGCCGAATTTATTTCCGAATTCTCCGGCAGCATGAAATTGTACAGCAATAAAGATAAAAGCTCCGAGAGCAATGAAAATAACTCCCCAGATATCATCATTAATGAGCTTGCTGGCCTTGCGCTTTGCCTGCATTTTCTTTATCTCTTCTCTGTTTGCCGCTTCCTTAGGAGAGCCTTCCTTCTTCTTGTTCCTGGTCGTAGTATTCTTCTTGTTTTTAGAACCAGGCGGCCTTCCCGGTTTCCCTTTTGATTTAGTTGTTGCAGTACTCTTTTTCGTTGCCACTTATATCCTTCCTTTACTCTTCATATCGATAATTACATAAAGAACACGCTGTATATAACAGTCAGCGCACCTAATATCCACACATAATAAGCGAAGTACTTAAGCTTTCTGTCTACTACTACCTTTATCATCGCCTTTATTGCCAAAATACCGCAGATGGCTGCTACAATGACACCTACTACCATAGGCCCTATCAGCGAAGCATCAGTAGTAGCATGCATGGCATCCGGTAATTCAACTACAGCTGCGCCTAGTATAGATGGTATAGAAATCAGGAATGCGAATCTTACAGCAAACTCTCTGGTTAGGCCTGTAAACAGACCGCCTACCATAGTAGAACCGGATCTCGATATTCCCGGGCAAATAGCTATTCCCTGAAGTATTCCGATGAATATTCCGTTCCTGAAATTCATGCCTTCTATATCGTTTCTGTTCTTTCCGATTTTTTCTGAAAAAAATAGCAACAGTCCTGTAATAATAAAGCCAACACCTATGAACAAAAGATTAGTGTTAAGGCTTTCAAAGAAACTATTGAAGCAAAGTCCCATTAAACCCGTTGGTATCGTAGCTACGATTATCATCAGGCCCAGTTTCCTCATAGGTCTTTCTGAAAGCCTCAGACCCTTGCCTGTGCAAAGGTCGGCTATAGTAATAAACAGCTCCTTGATCAGAGCCCATATATCGCTCCAGTACATTATGAAGACTGATACAAGTGTGCCTATATGCAGCATTACAGTAAACATCAGCACCTTGTCTCCCTGTATGCCGAAGAAATGCTGCAACAGAGCCAGATGCCCTGAACTGCTTATTGGCAGGAACTCTGCCAGGCCCTGTACCAGTCCAAGTATTATTGATTCTAAATAACTCACCGATTATCCTCCTGATTCTCTATTTATGTGTAATATATCCCTTTGCTACCAGTGCTTCTGCTGAAAGCACGCCGCCGCCGGCAGCTCCCCTAATAGTATTATGTGCAAGTCCAATGAACTTATAATCATATACAGTGTCCTCGCGCAGCCTTCCAACCGTTACTCCGAAACCATTTTCATAGTCAACATCCAAGGCAACCTGAGGTCTGTCATCTTCTTCAAGATATTTAATAAACTGCTTAGGAGCACTTGGAAGATCTGCTTCCTGTGGGAATCCCCTGAAGTTATTGAGTTTTTCAATAAGTTCCAGCTTAGAAGGTTTTTTCTCAAAGTCAATGAAAACAGCTGCTGTATGTCCGTCTAAAACAGGAACTCTTACGCACTGACATGTTATTCTTGGCCCATTTGCCTTGACTATTTCATCATTTTCAATATGTCCAAGTATCTTGAGAGGTTCCTGTTCACTCTTTTCTTCCTCGCCGCCGATATAAGGGATTATATTCCCTACCATTTCCGGCCAGTCCTCAAAAGTCTTACCAGCCCCTGATATGGCCTGATAAGTAGTAATTACAAGCTCTGTTGGCTTAAATTCCTTCCATGCTGCCAAAGCAGGCACATATCCCTGGATCGAACAGTTAGGCTTGACCGCTATGAATCCTCTCTTGGTCCCTAGTCTTTCTCTCTGATACTTGATTATCTCATAATGATCAGAATTGATTTCAGGAACTACCATAGGAACATCAGGCGTCCATCTATGAGCGCTGTTATTAGACACTACAGGCGTCTCAGTTCTGGCATAGGCCTCTTCTATAGCTCTTATTTCATCTTTAGTCATATCTACAGCACTGAATACGAAATCCACCGTATCTGCAACTGCATCTATATCTGAAACATCCATTACTTTTATATTCTTAACAAACTCAGGCATTGGAGTCTGCATCTTCCATCTCCCTGATACGGCTTCCTGATAGGTCTTGCCGGCACTTCTGGCGCTTGCAGCGATAGTTGTTACCTGGAACCATGGGTGGTTCTCGAGCAAAGATATAAATCTCTGTCCGACCATACCAGTACCGCCAAGAATACCGACTCTTAGTTTCTTATCTAGTTGTATCATTTCATATGCCTCCTTTTTTACTATAAACGTACCAATTATTATATCATTTTTCCATTAGTTTATCAACATTTTAATGGTATTCAGACTCTTCGGTCACACACAAAAAGACAGGCAATAAATGCCTGCCTCATCTTGCGTTATCACTATGCCTCTGCTGGAGCTTCTGTCACTTCGTTAATGACGCTCTTTCCATCGTAGTAGTTGCAATTAGGGCATACTCTATGTGGAAGCTTTGGCTGATGACACTGTGGACAAATACAAAGTCCAGGTGCTGTCATCTTCATATTAGGGGACCTTCTCTTGTCCCTTCTCGCCTTGGACGTTTTCCTCTTTGGAACTGCCATTGTCTACACCTCCTCCTGCTCAAAGTTATATCAAAAAAACAATTTTTTTCGTCAACTTCTAAAGTATATACTCTCAAATGGTTGATGTCAACAGTTTTTTTATATTATGTTAATGGCTTTTCTTAGGTTTGGTATTATACTTGTGGCGCTTGCGTCTTCAATGTGTTCCTCCATTTCTTCAGGTGCATCTTCGTATCTTACGAGATTACCGGTGCCGCCTACGCAGCCGCCTATACAAGCCATGCCTTCTATAAAATTATTGGTAAGAGCTCCCTTATTAGCTCTGTTTAGTGCCTGTTTACATTTATCAATGCCATCGCAGACAACAGGATCAAATTTAAAGTCAGTGATGTCTAATTCTTTAAGAGCCTGAGCTACTGCCTCTGCAACGCCTCCTGATCTTGCAAAATTTCTGCCGTAATAAGAAGCCTGGTTCCAATCTACTGATTCCTGCTCACGAAGCAGTATATTCCTGCTGTCAAAGAGAGCCTGTAATTCCTCGAATGTAATGGCATAATCAATATAGTCTGAAGCCGGTTTCTCCCTGACTTCTGCTTTCTTGGCTATACATGGTCCAATGAAAACCACTCGAGATCCAGGATGTTCTTCTTTTACAAATTTTGCTAATTCCGCCATAGGTGACAGATTCGTTGAGACTTTATCAACTAATTCCGGATATTTCGTCTTGATAAATTTTACAAAAGCAGGACAGCATGATGATGTCAGAAATCCTTTCTCAACAAGTTCGCTGGCTTCTTTGGCTGCGGTCATATCCGCGCCTAGTGCCACTTCCAAGACACGTTCGAAACCAAGCTTCCTGATGCCGGCTATGACCTGACCAAGTTCTGCATATAAAAACTGACTGCCTATGGAAGGCGCTACTATTGCAACTGTAGGACGCTTCATACCATCAGTATCCCCCGCTTTCAGGAGTTTGATGACATCTACTATACTAGATACGTCTACAGTGGCCCCAAAAGGGCAGTGGTAAACGCAAGCGCCGCAATTGATGCATTTATCATAATCGATTTTTGCCTCTCCGCCGTCTCCCATATATATAGCATTTACCTTACAAGCAATTTCGCAGGGCCTTTGGAAATTGTGTATAGCACTGAATTTACAGGCTTTAGCGCATCTTCCGCAATCCACGCATTTGCTTTTATCGATTTTAGCATGCTGATGTCTGTCAATGGTTATAGCGTTCAGTTTACAGGCTTCCTTACAACTGTGGGCAAGACAACCGCGGCAAAGGTCAGTTACTACATAACCTGCTTCTGTACATTCGTCGCAGGCAATATCTATGACCTGTACTACTTCTTTATTCTTTTTACTGCCGCCTATTGCAAGCCTGACTCTTTCGGCTACTACTGCTCTGTCCTTGTATATGCAACAATGCATCGGAGGCTCATCCTTAGGAAGTACCTGACTAGCTATTTCATTGAACTCAACAAATACATCATTTCCTTTCCAGGTTTGTATTGCAACCTCGCGAAGAACATTATACTTAGTTTCCTGAACTTTGTTGTCAAACAGTTTCACCTATCATACTCCTTTTCACTTGCATCATTACAGCAGACGACTGTGTTTAACGATTTCGTTTGTCTCTCTGGCTATTACTAATTCCTCATTGGATGGTATCATCATTATTTTTACAGGGGAATCATCAGTAGATAGAATAACCATCTTTGATCTTACGTTATTCTTGTAAGGATCCAGTTTGATTCCCAGGTTACCCATGTTCTTACAGATGAGTTCTCTCATGTAAGTATCGTTTTCTCCAATGCCGCCGGTAAACACTATGGCGTCTACTCCGTTCATTTCCGCAATATATGCGCCAATGTAGAATCTTACCTTACGGGCAAATATGTTAAGTGCCAGCTCTGCTCTTCTGTTTCCTTCTTTCATAGCTGCTTCCAGATCCCTGAAATCGCTTGATATACCGGATATTCCAAGAACGCCGGATTCTTTATTTAAGATGCTTGTTACTTCGCCCTCTGTAATACCTTCCTTCTCGCCGATCAAGGATACTATGGAAGGATCCAGATCTCCGCACCGGGTGCCCATTACCAGACCCTCAAGTGGTGTGAATCCCATAGACGTATCCACGCTTCTGCCGTGTTTGATAGCTGATACTGAAGCACCGTTGCCAAGATGACAGGTTATGAGTTTCAGATCATTTACATCTATATTCAGCATTTCTGCCGCTTCTATAGCCATATATTTATGTGAAGTACCATGGAATCCATACTTTCTGATGCCGTATTTTTCATAATACTTGTATGGAATAGCGTAAAGATATGATTCAGGACGCATAGTCTGATGGAAAGCCGTGTCGAAAACGCCAACCATAGGTACGCCTGGCATCAATTCTTTGCATGCCTGTATACCGTCAAGATTAGGCGGATTATGAAGAGGCGCCAGATCTATACACTCTTCCAGAGCTGCTACCACTGTATCGCTGATAAGTATGGAATTGGAATATTTCTCACCTGCGTGAACTACTCTGTGTCCTATTGCATCTATATCTTTAAGAGACTTAAGTCCTCCATCAGGGGCGAGTAATGCGTCCATGACATGTTTGATACCGTCTTTATGATCTTTCATAGGTACTTCTTTAACGATCTTGATATGACCTGTTTTCTCATGGGTTATAACAGATCCTTCCATCCCTATTCTTTCTACTAGTCCCTTAGCTATAAGGGTCTCATCCTTCATCTCCAAAAGCTGATATTTGATTGATGAACTTCCGCAATTTAATACTAATACTATCATTGTTTTTCTCCTTTTCTGGGTCTAAAGGCCTATAAAAGGGGCCTTGACATAATCTGAATAATCATATAGATCTTTGCCCGCTATAATGTTATACATATCTGTAGCGAGTATATCTTGATGTAGTGTTGGTCCGATTTCCGGATACTCCTCCTTTTCTCGATTTATATTCGTTATCACAGGCAGTTTGCAGTACTTATTCTTCTTCATTTCCTTAATGAATTTAGCACCTACGTCATCTAATGCCAGTAATCGAATATAGGATCTGGCATTTTTGACGCTATCGCTGCTTATTCCCAGCAACACCTGTGTCAATAACCTTGATATTCTTGTTCTTGTATATGCTTTAGATTTGATACGCTCAATAAGTTGATCCGTAGAATTGACATACCTGATTTCATTGATCAGTTTGTTTCCAAGTCCCTCGCCTGCTGAAGATATAGTTTCCAGATACTCTCCATCTGATTGTAAAATCTTAGCACTTAACAATTTGAAAAATCTACTGTCCATTTCATCAAATATTTTTGGGGTTTTCTCGTACAGGCTATCCCTGATGGCCTCAGCAGACTCATGATAACCAACGCCCCTTCTCTTAATGGTAACCGGTTCAATATCTTTGATTTTCTTCAGATATTCAATAGCAAGGATATTGTTAGGTTCCTTCAGAATTGCTTCATCGAAACCGGGGTTTATTTCCAAAGCAGCCATTAATCTAGCCTTAGGGTACGAATTTCCATGCTTTATGAGCTCACTGACTCTCGAATGAAGTACTTTATCATTGTCGTTCAGAAATGCCGCAACACTTTTTAATTCGTCTATATCTCCGCATTCGCTTCCAAAGGCCATGTAATCTACACATCCGAAACCTTCAAGTATCTCCACTCCACCCTTTGCAAAATATTCTGCGCTATTGCAGGCATAAACCACAGGCATTTCAACTACTACATTTACACCATTCTCTACGGCTACCCTGGCACGTTCCCACTTATCGGCAACTGCCGGCGTTCCTCTTTGTGTAAAATCTCCGCTTATAACAGATACGCAGACTTCCGCACCTGTTGATTTCATTGCTTTTTCTATAAGATAACTATGACCCTGATGAAATGGGTTATACTCTCCTATAATACCTATGCTTTTCAATATTACTCACCGCTTTCATCAGTTGTTTCTTCAGATCTGTCCTGATAGAGCCACTCTTCACCATTCTTAGTTCTATAAGCCATCTCTTTCAACTCATCCCTGTTACTCTGTAGAACTCCGTTGATTTCCTCGAAGGATCTTTCCACATTATTGTACATTTCTGCAAAATACTTCAGATTGACTTCATCTATCCTACCCTGCATATCGTAAATAATCCCGTCCAGATAATCATAGGTCTTCATTTTCAGAGCCTTGGAATATTCGTCAGCCGCATTGCTGATAGCATCTGCTTTTTTCTGAGCCTTTAACGTAATATCATTATTGTCAACTAGATAATCTGCCTGTTTTCTGGCTTCAACGATTATCTTCTCATACTCACTCTTGGCCTCGCTCATGATTCTCATCTTTTCATCTTTTACCCACTTAGCCTGTTGTATGTCATCCGGCAGTCCTAATCTTATTTCCTTGACGATGTCCAGCAATTCATTGCCGTCGATCATTATTTTATTCGTCAAAGGTACTGCCGACCCTGTCTCGACTATATCTTCTATTTCATCCAATAAATCCAATACTGTCATAATAATCTCCTATTTATTCATATATTTTGCCACGATCTCGTCCAATATCTTTTCTGGAACAAGTCCTTTAACACAGCCGTTTAATGAAACAACTTCCTTGATCATGCTGGAACTGATAAATGAAAACCTCGGACTTGTCATAAGGAATACAGATTCCGTTCCCTTGTTAAACAATCGTTCGTTCATCTGCGCCATCTGTATCTCATATTCGAAGTCTGTAGTAGCTCGCAATCCCCTTACTACTGCATCGAAACCGTTGTTATTGACATAATCCGCCAATAATCCTTCAAAGGATTCCACCCGCACGTTATCAAGGTCAGAAGTAACTTCCTCGATCATATTGACCCGTTCCTGTTCGGTAAAAAGCGGGTGTTTGTTCGGGTTTACTATGACTCCAACCACCAGTTCATCGAACATCTTAGCTGAGCGGGTGATTATATCAAGATGCCCGTTTGTCATAGGATCGAAAGAACCTGTGTATAAGGCTTTCTTACTCATTATCTTCCTCCTGAAGTTCCTGCCCTGCCTCTGTCACGCATTGGTAGATGCTTAATTTAGTCTTGCCATATTTCTTTTCACGTACTTTAGTCAATCTGCCGAAGCTGTCAGGCATGTGATCGGCAGCGCCGTGTTCTGCTAATATTATACCCTCCGGAGACAATAAATCAAGATAATCTATCTGCTGCAGACATTTCTCATAAATGCCCGCCTTGTATGGAGGATCAAGTATGAACACGTCAACTTTCTCATCTATGCGGCTCAGGGCTCTCATAAAGTCGGCCAGTATGACTACTGAACGGCTCTCGGCGTTGCATTTTTTAATGTTTGTTTTAGTCAGATTCACACTGTCTCGGGAACTGTCACAAAAGTAACATCGTCTGGCTCCTCTTGACAGGGCCTCGATGCCGAGACTTCCGGTACCTGAAAAAAGGTCGCAGAAAACTCTTCCGTAAATATCATTCATTAAAATATTGAATATAGATTCTTTAACTTTGTCAGATGTGGGTCTGATATCGTTACCAATAGGTGTGTCTAATTTTCTTCCCCTGAACTCACCGGTGATTACTCTCATTTAATTATTTCTTGTATGATGTATTTGAGTCCAAATACATGCATACTCTCCTTTCTTTCTTCAACTTTGATATAATCAATTTGACACTGTGGACTTTTTATTTGTTCCTATAGCTTTGACTATTTAAAGGAGAGTATTGCCACAGTTTTATCTGAATCATTTATAGTTGGATAAGCCTTAGAGTTTTCATTTCACGCAAGTTTATGATGATAAAACTAGGT
>NZ_SNXO01000028.1 GCF_004362975.1 Aminicella lysinilytica
AGTAAATGCTGTAGTTATGATTGTTAGTTAGCTTTCCACTGAGCATACAACCTAACAGTTCCGCCATCTTTAGACGATAACTTACTTACGGACTCACAATCCTTATAAGAAGTACCGCTTCCGTCAGCTTTTGTATTCCAACCTGCGAAAGTACTGCCTGACTTAGAAAATTCATTCTTGTCAAGATTCTGTGCTTCGTCATACAGGAAATACTGATCAGGAGTTTTAAGCGTCTGTTTATTCTTTAACTTGTTTCCAAAAACATCTTTTGAATAAAGAAGGTTCTTTGTTTTGATATTATGAATTTCTGTTACCTTACCACTGGTAGTAATATTTTCATAATTCCATTTAGAATCAAAATAAAGGGAAGGTGTTACCCAGTATTTTCCGGACATCCCCATTACCTTGCCTGTTTCGGTTTTATACTTCAGGCTGATATGCGGATAAGTTATTCCATACGCCGGTTTATAAGTACTTGACGTCAGACTACAAGTATAAGAATGATTTGTTTTAACGCCTTTTCCACCATTAGCATTATATTTTATCCTATAGTTTTTCGGAGTCCACATAGCGTAAAGGTCAAAATCGGTATCATTAAGTTTAGTAGTATCTACCAGGTCCATATTATTATACTGTACGCCGGTTCCGTCAGCTTTTGTATTCCAAGCATAAACGACATAACCTTCTTTAGTATAATTAGAATTATCGATACATAGTTCTAAAGACCTGCTTCCTGAATTTTCTTCATCATTTGCAGGATGTAATTCTTTTCCGCCGTTTGCGTGATATTTGATAACATGCCATTTGGCCCACTGAGCATATAATATTACAGTTCCGCCTGCAGGAGCAAGAGTATTGCTTATTTTTGAATCTTCATCTAGCCTTTTGCCGCTGCCGTCAGCTTTTGTATTCCAACAAATAAATTCATATCCTTCTTTTGTAAATTTACAAGTTCTATTAGAAAGAGTATAACTGGCTATTTTCTTGTCAGCGCTGTCACGATATATGGAAGCTGAAGTTAAATGACTTTCACCAACTCCGCCATTTGCCTTATATATTACATCAAATGACTTATCTTCTCCCGTTTTAACAGTCTTTGCTTTTGAATAAGAACTTGATCTGTATCCCTTCTTATTCACCTTTACCTTTATTTTGCAAGTGTTATTAAATCCGCAAGTGACAATACACTTATTAGACTTTACTTTCTTGGTCTTTGTTTTCTTTGTTCTGCCATCGGTATAAGCGACTGTGTAAGACGATGCTTTCTTTACTTTTTTCCAAGTCACCTTTGCCTGATAGCCGTTATATACCTTTGTACTCGTTATCTTTGTTGCAGGTGCTTTCCTTGACGCAGCGTAAATGTTGCTTTGCGTCATAGTAAAAGACATTGCAATTACTATAGCAATGCTCATAATAATAACAGCACACTGTTTTATTCTTTTAGTTATAATTCTCATTTCTTCTTCCTTTCTCTAATAAATATGAATTTATTGTTTATTTTTGATTTACTATTGTCTATAAGAATTGCAGATGAATATTATACAACCGGATACAATGGAATACGAGGAAAAAAATACCGCCAGAAAAGGCTGATCTGCCCTATTCTGACGGTCTGATAATCTATTGAGTGCTGTCTTGTACCTCCGAAGCAGCCTCTTTCGCCTTCCTTATGGTGCGTCTGTGCCAGAAGCAGTATATCGCATATGTAAGTCCAGCCAAGCAAATGTAATCATCGATAACTGATGATATAAGACCTATTATGAGAGATATTATCGCAGCTATAAGATATGTCTTTCTGTCTTTGTCTGCATATTCGGGATGCTGCGAATATTCTTCGACGAGTCTCTTCTTCGGCTTGCGATTGGGAGGCTCATTAATATAGTCTACCCATTCGGCATCGGCGCCGTTATCTTTGGATGCTGGCTTATCCGTCAGCGGTTTATTTTCTCGCATATCGTTTTCAGTAGCGGCCTCCGTTTTCTGCATATCGTTTTCAACGGCACTATTTTCCACTTTAACAGGTTTATTTCCGTCTGCGTTTTTGCCGGAGGTCTTCGGGAACTTTCCCTTTCCGGAGCCACCTGTTACAGCATCGAAGGCCACACCTGTCACACCGGTACCGATAGTAGTTTTGTCATAGACTCTGTTATACACGGCTTTCTCAGGATTCCTTATAACTCCCATAGCCTTGGTCCCGTAGAGCGGATTTATCTCCTTTTTTACAGCCCTCTTTATACGCCCAGTAGTTCTAGCCTTGACAGAGCGCGTAAAGCTGGGCGTTCTTACACCATATTTCATATCTTATTCCATACCTCCTCATTTGAGATGATTGCCGATATATACGATTGGCGAAGTCAAAAAACCGAACAGTCCGCCAGCCACAAAGGGCATCAGATCATCTTATTATCATTTTCACACTTTCTATCTTAGTAAGTTCCTTTCTTATATGCCTATTATACTCTCATTGCGTTATCGTGCAAATATATTTGTTGTTATCTAAACAACAAGTCCATACAAAATCTACAAAATCTGCAAAACTAAAAATCGCCAAATTTCGTATTTTCAACGGTTTCAGCGATTTAATAACTGGTGCGCCTGGCGGGATTCGAACCCGCGGCCTTCACATTCGGAGTGTGCCACTCTATCCCCTGAGCTACAGGCGCGTAACGGTATTATTATAGCATATATTTCTCAATGCTTCCAGTAGGAAACTGTTCTCTTCATAAGTTCTTACTGCAATTCTGTAATAACCCTGGCACAGACCGTGATAGTTGGCGCAGTTTCTGATGAGTATACCCCTAGTTTGAAGAGGCTCATCCAATGGAAAACCGCTCTTGAAGAATACGTAATTGGCTTCAGAATCATAGACCTTGAAGCCAAGTTCTTTCAAGCCTGACTTTAGACGGTTCCTCTCCGGTGCAACAACTGCCGGAGCATCGCCTTTATATGCTGACATAGCTGCGGCGCCTGCCTTGGCGGATGCCGTTGATACGGGCCATGTCTGCATGGTGTCATCTATTGCATCACAATCCTCTGTATCGCTGCAAATGCAGTATCCCAGGCGCAGACCCGCCATAGAAAATAACTTGGTGAAGGACTTCAGAACAATTATTCCAGATAAGTTCTCAATGCAATCCAGTATAGAGCATGCTCCCTCATTTTCCAGGAATTCTGCAAAGCACTCGTCTACAATCAGACGTCCACCGCCTCTGCTGCATGCTGATGCCATTGACAGTATTACATTTCTGTCAACCACTATACCAGTAGGATTGGACGGATTGCATATAAATACCATGTCATAGCCTGCTACTCTGTCACTTATGTCCTGTGGAACATGAAATCCGTCTTCTTCTTTCATTTCTAGGTATTCTACCAGGCAGCCTGCTAATTCCAGTGCTTCTGCGTATTCTGAGAAAGCCGGCGCAACTATTAATGCTGAACCAGGCCTGAATGCCATAGCTATTCTGAATATGATATCTGCAGCACCGTTTCCGCAGCATATCCGGTCTTCACTGACTCCGTGAAATCTGCTGATGATAGACTTCAGTTCCCTGCAATCCGGATCCGGATAGCTTTCATATTGGTCTATGCTTTCGATCAGAGCCTTCTTAGCCGCCGTCGGCATTCCCTGAGGATTCAGATTAGCCGAAAAGTCATAGACCTTATGATCGTATTTATAAATGTTTCCACCATGTATTTCAGGTTTCATGATTCTCCCTTACAATTGATACTGTATTGCGTTGATTATAGCTGCGGCGATGTTGCTTCCGCCCTTCCTGCCTCTTGCTACTATTGCAGGTATGCCAGAGTCTATAAGTTGCTCTTTGCTTTCTACGACGTTTACAAAGCCTACAGGCACGCCGACTACGGCTACCGGGTCAAGCTTTCCTTCAGCTACCAGACTGCATATGGACAAAAGTGCTGTCGGGGCGTTGCCTATGGCGAATATTACCGGCTTTCCAAGGTGCGCTGCTTTTTCCATGCTTACATAGGAGCGCGTCAGTCCGCGGCTTTTCGCTTCAGCCGCCACGTCTTCATCGCCTATGAAACAAAGGACTTCCCCTCCATTGGCCTCTATGCGCTTTTTATTGATGCCGGACTGAGCCATTCTAGTGTCAGTGACGATCGTAGCGCCATTTCTGATGGCTTCTTTGATTCTGTCTGCGACGCCGTCTGAGAAATACATACTGTCAGCATACTCGAAATCAGCTGATGTGTGAATACACCTTTTGATTATGAGCTCGTACCTTGGGTCGAGTTTTTTATCGCCAAGAGTCTCGCTTATTATTTCAAAACTGCGTTTTTCAATATCCGCAGGCTTAATGTTTTCTATTTTCATCTGTTATCCCTTCCTTATTTTACCAGATCCAGTATCAGGTCCACATCTAAGGCCTTTCTAAGACCTTCCGCAAGGATGTCATACTGCTCCTGCTTATACTTTTCTATATCAAAGGCTTTCACCTTAGAAGGATCCAGGCCTTTCTCACGGAACAAGGCCTCTATAACCGTTTTAGCTACATTCTCTTTATCAAAGACGCCGTGGATGTAAGTGCCATAGACATTCCCTTCGTTGATTATATTAGCATCTGCTTCTGAACGGCCCATGTGTATTTCATAGCCTTTGAAATCAAGGCCTGACAAGTCGCTGAAGATGCCGGTCACATCTGACAACTGTCCTTCTGACTCCTGTGTCACCTTCTCATGGGCAAATTCAGTGCTGTGAGGCAGAAGGCCCATAGCAGATAATGTCCCGCCGTGTTCCACATTGTATGGATCGGAAATACTCTGACCTAATATCTGATATCCGCCGCATACGCCCATTACAGGTTTTCCGGAAGAGCTGTACTTAAGAACCGCTGCTTCCAGACCAGACTGACGCATCCAGAGAAGATCAGCCATAGTATTTTTTGTTCCAGGAATTATTACCATGTCAGGATCACCTAACTCCGACGCCGATGACACATAACGCACGCCTACGCCGTCAATATACTCCAAGGGATTGAAATCCGTGAAGTTTGATATGCGTGGCAGCCTGATGACCGCAATGTCGATGAGAGCCTCTGGAGACGCGCCCTTGAATTTAGATGAGAGACTGTCCTCATCATCTATATCAAGATGCATATAGGGAACCACGCCGACTACGGGTACTTTGATTATGTCCTCAAGCATCGTAAGGCCCGGCCTGAGAATATCCAAGTCACCTCTGAATTTATTTATGACTACGCCCTTGACCCGGGCCCGCTCTTCCTCGTCAAAGAGCAGCATAGTGCCGGCAAGTGAAGCGAAGACGCCTCCCCTGTCGATGTCGCCTACTAGAAGTACCGTGGCGTCTATCATGTTTGCCATACCCATATTCACCAGGTCGTTATCCTTCAGGTTTATTTCTGCCGGACTGCCTGCGCCCTCGAGAACTATTACGTCATAGTCCGATGCCAATGAATCATAGGTTTCCCTGATTGCTTCTCTGAAGACAGGCTTCTTGTCGTAGAACTCTGTGGCCGTAAGATTGCCGTAGACCTTGCCGTTGAGGATTACCTGAGATCCTTTGTCGCTGGTTGGCTTAAGCAGCACCGGATTCATTCTGCAGTCAGGCTCCAGTCCGCAGGCCTCAGCCTGAGTCACCTGGGCCCGGCCCATTTCCAGGCCATCCTTGGTTATGTAGGAGTTCAGAGCCATGTTCTGAGCCTTGAATGGCGCCACATTATAGCCCTCCTGCTTAAGTATCCTGCATATGCCTGCTGTCAGCAGACTTTTCCCTGCATTGGAGCAGGTTCCCTGTATCATTATAGATTTAGCCATTTTTCTCCTCATATCAATAAAACTACTGCTACTCTCGCTAACTCTGCAAGGGCCAGCATTATGACCGATGCAGCGTACATCAATGTTATGGACTTTCTTATATCATCAGCCTCGATGTGACGAAGATCGTCACCGAGTGCATTCTTCTTATACAACTTCCCGAAATAGCAGGCGTCACCGCCAAGCTGCACTCCCAGTGCTCCCGCGCAGGCAGATTCCAGATGTCCGCTGTTAGGACTCAGGTGCTTGTTCCTATCCCTTCGCCACATGCGCCAGGCGTTTTTCCCGCTCATTGACGACAGACCTGCTCCAAGAATCATAGCCATTGCCGTTATCCTTGAAGGTATGTAATTGAATACATCGTCAGTATAAGCGGAAAATCTGCCGAAGTACAGATATTTTTCGTTTTTATATCCTACCATGGAATCCAGAGTATTCACAGCCTTATACAGAAATCCCAGCGGCGCGCCGCCGATTATCATAAACAACATCGGCGCAGTCACACCATCGGAAGTATTCTCTGCAACTGTTTCAACTACAGCCTTCTCTATTTCATCGAAGTCCATATCTCCCGTGTCTCTTCCGACTATAAATCCAAGGTATTTCCTGGCCTCTTCCAGATTTCCTGCTTCGATCTGATCATACACTCTCATAGCTTCCTTTTTCAGGGATCTGGCTGCGAATATCTGCCAGCACCAGAATACCTGAAGCGCCCATCCCAAACGCCAGTCCAGCATTCCCAGATATTTAATAGCCAGGAATGGAATAATGAATGATATGGCAACTACTGTTACTGTCAGGAAAAAGCCTCCTGCAAGCTGTCCATTTTTAGTAGCTGGGATAATCCGCCGCAAGAGATTTTCTGTAGCGCTTATTAATTTACCTATGAATACTATAGGATGCGGTATCCACCCGGGATCCCCGAATATGGCATCAAGAGCGAAGGCAATCAGAACCGTTGCTGCTATTTCCATGGCTCACCGGCCCCTTCTGCAAACTTCCTGCATTTGTCCACGAAGTTCCCCGCCGCTTCAGGTCTGCTCCAAAGATGTATATGGGGGTAGCCGGCCAAAATATTATCACTGGCTACTGTAGTCTTCCATCTGCGGCCGCGGCTGTTGACAGCCGTGAAGCAATCGCCATACTCGTCTGTGTCGCTGTAATGGAACTCATGACATTTTATCTTGTCTCCCTTATGGCACAAAATATTCTCTGTGTTTGCGGTCAGGGTTTTGTAGCCGAAGCGTACGAGATTGTTAGTCAGTTTGAATCTCGAATCCACAACGCCTGCCATAGGATAGATGTTTTCGCCGTCATCTATGGATTTCCCCAGGTACATGAAACCTCCGCATTCAGCATATATTGGCATGCCCCCATCGGCCGCCTTTCTGACAGAGTCAAGCATAGCTTTGTTAGCTGATAACCTGCCGGCGTGTACCTCAGGGTAACCTCCGCCCAGAATGACACCCCTGACATCCTCAGGCAGACCTTTGTCCTCCAAAGGCGAGAATGGCACCAGTTCTGCCCCGTATTCCCCCAGGAGCTCCAGACTGTCTTCATAATAGAAGCAGAATGCCTTATCCCTTGCTATAGCGATCCGTACCTTTGCCCCTGAAGTAATATGAAGTTCCGGCTTCTCGTATTCTAAAGTGCTTGCACCGGCTGCCAGGGCCAGTATACCGTCTATGTCTAGGGAAGACTCAGCGGCTATGCCAAGTCTCGCCATCTTCTCTTTAAGATTATATATTTCATCGGCTGTGATCAGACCCAGATGTCTGCTTCCAATCTCACCCTCTTCTATATGAGGCATGAATCCATAGCAATCTATGCCCAGCTTTTCCTTCAACATTTCCTTATATATGCCGTACATGGCTTCTGAACAGTTGTTCAGTATCAGTCCCCCTATATTATTCTCCGTAAAATTCAGATAGCCTGCAGCCTCTGCCGCCAGGGAAAGTCCCTTTCCTCTCACATTAAGGACCAGAAGTTCCGGCGTTGATGTAAGCCTTGCAATGTGGTTGGCCGAGCCTGTGTCGTCCTGGAATCCCGCACCGTCATAAATCCCCATAACGCCCTCTATGACAGACAGCTCCGAACCGTCAGAATCCCTGTCCAGGAGATATTTCACCGTGTTCTCCCCACATAAGAAGACGTCCAGGTTCCTTGATTTTGTTCCAAGCACCTCGCTGTGGAACATGGGATCTATATAATCCGGGCCGCATTTGAAAGCTGTAGTATTGACCGCTCTCTGTTTCAGAGCAGACAAAAGCCCGCAGGTAACTGTGGTTTTGCCACAGCCGCTGCCTGCGCCGGCTATTAATATTCTCGCTCCACTGCCTTTAATCATCTTTCTCTCCTCTGAGGATGTATATGGGATTTTCTGCCTTCATGAGATCGTATCTGCCAAGCTTCTCTGCCTTGGATATGTTTATGCACTTGATATCCGTCTTTAACTCTAGACTCTTGAAAAGCACCTGGGCTTCGCTGAGTGTCTCCAGAGTAACGGCCGTTATGACAATGACAGCCGCCTCATTGGCCGCCAGAACTCTTTCTACTATCTCTCTCAGATTGCCGCATGATCCGCCGATAAACACCTTATCTGCCGGCGGGAATCCCTCCATAGCCTCCGGTGCTGAGCCTGACTTCAGGTCAATGTTGTATATGCCAAGATTCTTCATGTTTGCATGGACAAGTTCCACAGCTTCCGCCTTCTTCTCCACTGCGTAAACGAAGCTCTCATTGGCTGCGAGAGCCATGGTGCATGTCATAGCACCTGTGCCGGCTCCGACATCATAAACCACGTCTCCCGGCTTTATAGCCAGTTCTGCCGCCGCAATGCAGCGTATAGTCTCCTTGGTCATAGGCACCTTGCCTCTGATGAAGTCTTCATCACGCAATACCATATTGCTGTCCGCAGCCTCCGGATTGTCAACTATCATTACTGCCAGATCATCAAACTCCAGCTGCGCAAGCTCTGATGGTTTTCCCTGAACTATGCGTTCCGATTCCATAGTAAGATTCTCACCTATGAATACCTGAACATGATCCATTTCTTTATCTGCCAGTTCTCTGACTATGTCTGAGGCTTTCAGGGCTCCGCCCGTCAGGGCGAATACGCTCTTATTATAGCATACAAAAGGTACTATGGAGCTGCCTCGGCCGTGAAGGCTTACAAGTTTCATAGTTTCATAGCCGTGGTCTGTAACTGCCGCAAAATACTGCATGCTGCTGATGCCGCATATGCGCTCTACTGTCACGCCTTTCCCGGCTTGTCTTGCTATAGTGGAAGCTATGCTGTAGAAGCCGGTGTCGCCGCTGGCAACTACACAGAGCCTTTCCTCAGAATCTGCCTTTTCATCTATATATTCCAGAGTTTCTTTGATGCCGCAGGCCTTGGCATTGACATTCAATAATTTCATGTCATGGACCAGCCTTTCAGATGTCAGCACCAGATCAGCTTCTGAAACAGCCTTCTTCATTTTTCCTGTGAACAACTCCGGCGATCCCGGACCTGCTCCAACTACAGTGACATTCATAATGTCCTCAACCTTTCCTTAACTTCATCTAAAGTATACCCTGACTCATGCTCCGGCCGGCCTATGACGATGACCCGGTAACCATCATCAGCAAGGTCCGCTTTGTTCATGAATCCGCCGGCCCTTCCAGTGCTCTTGGTCACGAGAGTTTCCAAGCCATACTGCTCCATTGTAGCAACATTCATTTCCCGGGTAAATGGCCCCTGCATACAGATTATTCTCTTAGGCGGCAATCCTGCGTCCAGACATGCCTTCAGGGACATTTCGCTTGGTAGTACTCTTGCCACTGCCCTCTCGCTGAAATCTCTGACCTGGCTGAAATCCTTTAATTCCTTGGCCCCAGTTGTCAGGAGAAATCCTTCAGTGCTTTGACTCAGCAACTCCGCCGCTTCACTTACAGAAGACACATATTCGAGGCCTTCTGCAGTTTCTTCTTCTCGAACAAGCCTTATGACTTCTTCTCCTGTCTTGGCCGCCGCCGCGGAAATGCAGGCTGTGACCTCTGCTGCGTAGGGATGGGTTGCATCTACGATCAGCCCGTAGCCTTCGGTTTTTATGAGATCTTCCATAGCCTTCTCATCCAGCCTTCCTGTAAATATCCTCATGCCCTCGATATCATCCAGTACCACCTCGCCATAATCAGTGGCAACGCAGATATCTGCCTGTAAAGCCTTGCCTTCATTCATCAAAAAGCGAGCCAGCTCATGACCCTCCGATGTCCCCGCAAATATGAGTATCCTAGACATTCCTGTAGCCACGTGGCGTCACCAGCTTTCCGTTGATCACTCTGGTCGTAGACTTTCCTATGAAAACCGTAGTGAACATGTCTATGTCGTCATTTTCTATCAGGTCTTTCAGAGTGCAGACAACGCCCTGCTCTCCTTGGCGACCGATATTCTTCACATAGCCGCAGGCTGTGTCCCAGCCTCTTGATCTGCTGACTATATTTGCCGCCTTGTCTATGTAATCATGTCTTTTTTTACTCTTTGGGTTATAGATACAGATGACGAAATCAGCCTGAGCCGCCAGATCCAGCCTTTTCTCTATGTCTCTCCAAGGCGTCAGAAGGTCGCTGAGTGATATGACTGCGAAATCGTGGATCAAAGGCGCGCCAAGTACTGCCGCTCCGCTGCATGCCGCTGTTATGCCAGGCACCGTGACTATCTCCACCTGGGGATGATCTGCCGCCACCTCGCTCATGACTCCCGCCATACCGTAAACGCCGGCGTCGCCGCTGCAGACAAAGGCTACTTTGTTCCCTGCCAGAGCGCTGTCAAGGGCCAGCTTGCACCTGTCGACCTCTTTTTTCATGGCCGTCGATTTAACAACTTTGCCCTGACAAAGGTCTTTCACCAGTTCTACATAAAGGTCGTAGCCAACGACAACATCGCTGTCGGCTATAGCCTGCCTGGCCTGAGGCGTCATATATTCACTGTTTCCCGGGCCTATGCCCACTACAAAAATCTTCTTTTCCATTGATTCTCCTAAATTCCTACTAAAACCTGCATTTCCATGGTCTGACTGCCGCTGCTACTGTGACGCCCTCCGACGGCGTCTTCTTCATGATCAGCCGGCCTCCGCTGGCCAGTACGCAGCTGCGTTCGCAGACATTGTCCGCCCCAGTGATTTTTTCAACAAAATCCGAATGGGCGAAGTCTCCCGACGTTGCCATGAGCTCGTCAGGGGAGAAAGTCACAAAAGGCAACCTGTATTTGCCGCAAAAGTCTGCTATGCACTTTTCGTCTTTCTTAAGGTATACGGACGCAACTCTCTCCACTGCAGTCAGGGATATTTCATTGTCCGCCAGAGCTTTCAGCACGGCTTTCTCGAAGTTCTCGCTGTCGCCATTCTTATGACAGCCTACGCCTAAAGTAACTATTTTCGGCACTACATTCAGAGTGTTTTCGTACTTATTGCTGTTTCCCGAAAGACTGACGGATATACCAGCCTCTGCTTCTTCTGAAGTCAGTTCCTGAGGCAACTGCCCTTCAACAGGGAATCCACCTGCATCGAAGCCTACTGCCTCGCCTCGCAGTACTGCACCGGATACTATTTTGATCATTGATAGTTCAGGTATGACACAGCCGTTATCCGAAGCCCAGACATCAGCCGCGAAAGCGCCGTTTATGTCTGTAGCCGTTGTTATTACAGCTTGGCCTCCGATTATGCCCGCTATACGCTCTGTGAGCCTGTTACCTCCGCCAATGTGTCCTGACAGAACAGATATGACATATGCGCCGTCTTCACCGAGAACGACCACTGCAGGATCTGTTCCTTTGGACTTGACATATGGCGCGATCATTCTTACTGCAATACCTACAGCTCCTACGAAGATAATGGCATCACTTATTGTGAACCTGCTTTCCACAAATCTGCCTGCTGTCCCTGATGACCTATCATACATTTCAATGTTCATATCCGGAAGGCCTGCTCTGACCTTCTCCGCAGTTTCCCGTCCCTTGTCTGTAAAGGCCAGGATACAAAGATTCTTCATCATTTGCTAGCCTCTCTGAATTGATGAGTAAATGCAGGGTCATAAAGCTTGGATCTGTCATATTCATTGCCTAGGAACCCGCCTACCATAATAAGAGCCATTTTGTTTATGCCCTCTGCTTCTGCGGCAGACGCAATATCCCTGACCTTGGTCCTGATGACCTTCTGATCAGGCCAGGTAGCTTTGTAAACTATTGCCGCCGGGGAATCCGGACCATAGCCGCCCTCTATAAGTCTGTCAGTAAGCTCTGCCAGCATAGTTGAAGTAAGGAACACCACCATGCTTGCTCCGTGAGTAGCCAGTTTGGTTATTTCTTCCTTTTCCGGCACAGGCGTGCGGCCTGCCATTCTTGTAAGGATCACCGTCTGGCTCACATCGGGAAGTGTGAACTCTGCGTTGAGAGCCGCAGCCGCTCCGATAAATGAACTTACGCCGGGAACCGACTCGTATTTAATGCCCATTTCATCCAGCTGATCCATCTGCTCTCTTATAGCGCCATAAATGCACGGGTCTCCTGTGTGCAGCCTGACAACTTTCCTGTCGCGATTCTCATCCATTACTTTCAGAACTTCCTCCAATGTCATGGAAGCGCTGTCATATATGAGACAGTCTTTCCCCGCCGCCTTCAGCAGTTCCGGATTTACCAGGGAGCCTGCATAGATTATTACATCGGCCTCCTCCAGCAGTTTCTGCCCTCTTACTGTTATAAGGTCCGCAGCTCCGGGACCTGCTCCGATAAAATATACCATTTCTAATCTTCCTTTCTGTTCTTATCAGGCACTATGACCAGGGAAAAGTAACTCGATTGCTCTTCCAACTGCCCTATATCTCTATATACCTTCTCAGTATCCATAGTAGCGCATTCAACCATCATAGCTCCCTCGTCTGCCAACTCATCTTTCAGCTTCATGATACTCTTTCCAGACTTCATCAGTACACGAGTACCCTCTAGGCCACCCATAGCACCTTTGTACGTGGCCGGGATCACATGGAGTATCTCATCTCTCTCACAAAGGGAAACATTCAGGCTTGCTGCTGCTCCGCAGAATGATGTGATTCCCGGGATCATGGCAGTGTCATAGCCACGACCTGCAAGTATTCTGTGTATGTACATAACAGTACTGTAAACAGCCGGATCTCCCAGGGTCAGAAAAGCCACATCCTCCCCTCTGTCCAGGATCTCAGCGATGCCGTCCGCCACTTTCTTATGGCTTTCCGCCAATGCTTTCTTATCCTTGATCATAGGCATATCGCAATACAATAATTTATTATCGTCAATATACTCCCCGGCTATCTTAAGAGCAATATTTTCATTACCTCCGCTTACAGGCACTGCCACCACCTGGCATTCCCTTATGGCTTTGATTGCCTTAACTGTAAGCAGTTCCGGATCTCCCGGACCTATACCTACTGCAATAAATCGTCCTTTCATCTATTTCTCCTCTTCTGTGAATTTATTAATGAACTCTTCCGCTCCACTGCTTTTAATAATATGATCTCTTCCTGTAGAAAACATGAGCACCTCTATCTTTACCTGATTCTTCAATCTGAAGTTCAGATGATCCATGACCTTAGCTATAAGCCGTTCCTTGACAGCCCCATAATATGGCTTATCCTTGATTATATCGAAAGCCTCATCAGTGGTTATGCAACCCAGTATTGCTTCTACAGTTTCAGGATTCGCCCCCAGACAAGCGCAATGTACGCCTATGGTTTCCATTCTGCAGTCAGCATAGGCCGAATGAGTATTCATGACCCCGGCCGCCAGTTTCACCAGTTTACCCATGTGTCCTACAAGGAGAATTTCCTTGAATCCCTTGTATTTAATGTAGTCCAGAGCTTCTCCAACGTAATTGGAAATCTGGACCGATTTGTCTATGTCCAGTTCCAGCTCCTCCATACAGTATTTCCTGCCATAATTTCCCGGCGATATCAGTATGGATTCCGGATTCTCCGCGTATCTTTTATCAATAGATATCTTTATAGTATCCACCAGAGCCTTCTCGCTCATAGGCTCAACTATTCCAGTAGTTCCCAGGATAGATATACCGCCGACTATGCCAAGCCTCGGGTTGAAGGTTTTCTGAGCGGCCTCTTCGCCCCTGGGAACTGATATTTCCACAGCTAGGCCTCCGCTGAAGTCATGACTTTTCTTGACTCTTTCAATGCTGTCTACGATCATTTGTCTGGGCATGGGATTGATTGCCGGCTCTCCTACCTTGCACTGAAGGCCTTTAGCCGTGACCCGGCCTACTCCCCGGCCGCCAAGTATCTCAACTTTCTTCTCGGGCACAAAGGTTACTCTGGCGCATATTTTAAGTCCGCTGGTAATGTCAGGATCGTCGCCGCCGTCTTTTGTTACGGAACAAAATGCATCCTTACCAGTTACAGCCGTATCCTCAATATCAAATGTGGCGCTTTCACCACCAGGAAGTCTGACAAATGCCTGATTTACAGTCTTTCCGGTCAGCAGCATTTCTACAGCAGCCGAAGCTGCCGCCGCAGCACAGCTCCCTGTTGTGTATCCGCATCTCAATTCTTTACCATTTTTTACTATAGTATCTTTATTCATCTACGATCATTCCCTTTTCTCTAGCTATATGAAGCAGTTCACCGATCCTTTTGTTGCAGTCGCCTATGACTACGCCGGCGTCTATGACACGATCGCAGCTGAGCATAACATCTAACGCCTTCTCGAAGGTGTCTTTGCTTATTTCTACGAAGGGTTCCTCTGTGATCACCTCCGAAGCCAGCAATCTTGCCAACTGTATATCTATGTCATTCTTATATAATATGCCTGCCGCAAAAGGTACGTTATTCTTCTGCAGTTTCCTGTAAGTCTTGATTCCACTGCCTCCTGACGATACTACGAATGTCTTGGGTTTACCCGCCGGTTTCTGTAGTTCTATGCTTCCGAAGACGGGATCGAAGAATCCGTTGTCGATATTATAGAGTTTCCTAATGGTATCTTCCCTGAATATTTCATCAGGGGTTCCGAAATGGGATATCCTGTCGCCATTGACACAGATTATCTTGTCAGATATCTTTTCTGCCAAATCTATTTCATGAAGTGACATGACCACGGTTATACCCTTTTTCTTAGCCATATTTCTTAAAATAGACAGGAGCTCCAATTTGTACCTGATATCCAGAAATGATGTAGGCTCGTCCAGTATGATTATTTCCGGTTCCTGGCATATGGCTCTCGCCAGAAGTATCCTCTGTTTCTGACCATCACTGATTGCATTAAAATCCCGGGTACCAAGTTCTCGTGCGTTTACTGCCGCAAGGGCCTCGTCAACTTTATCCTCATCCTCGCGTGTCAATATACCAAGCCGTCCGGTGTATGGGTATCTGCCGGTCGCAACTATATCATGGCAAGTCAGCAGTTCCGGCTTCATTCTATCTGTAAGAACTACAGCCATCTTAGTAGATAGTTCCTTGAACGTCGTATTATGCAGGTCGTTTACGTCTAGTACTACCTTGCCTCTTATGATCTGCAGTTGCCTGGTTATGCTCTTCAGAATAGTTGATTTGCCGGCCCCATTAGGTCCGATAAGAGTAACTATCTCGCCCTTATGGATGTCTATGCATATATCCTTGATAAGTACTCTTTTGTTATATCCTACTGACAGCTTGTCCATTGAAAGATACGCTTTTCCCATATCAGCGAACTCCTTTCTTTCTTATCATCATATAGATGACTATCGGCGCTCCGAATATCGATGTTACTGTGCTTATATTCAGTTCTAATGGTGCGAATGCCAGTCTGGCAACGATATCACAGAACATGCAGAATACGCCGCCGCCAAGGAATGTAGCCGGTATTACCACTAAGGGCTTGGATGTGCCCAGGCTCCCTTTGACCAGGAACGGCACTGCTATTCCTACGAAGGAAATCGGTCCTGCGAAGGCCGTAACGCAGGCTGACAACAGACTGGAAAGCAATATCAACATTACCCGGAAGAATTTTATATTCACGCCTATGCTTTGTGCGTAAGCCTCTCCCAGCTGATAAGCTCCTATAGGCTTGGATAGTATCAATGTCAGTCCCATTGTTACTCCGATTACCACAGTGCCTATGCCTACGTTGCTCCAGCTCATACCGGAGAAGCTGCCCTGAGACCAGCCGTGCAGGTTAGCTATGTCAGAGTCGCTGGCAAAGGTGATTATGAAGTCTGTTGCCGCCGAGCATATGTATCCTATCATTATGCCGGCAACCAGCAAGGCCGCCATATTTTTGATCCGTCTGGCTACCAGAAGAATGAAACCCATAGATATAAGTGATCCCACGAAGGCGGCCAGTATCATAGTGTAGGAAGATACTGACTGCATGTATTGCAAGGAAACGATCATGACGAAGGCAACTACCATTTTTGCACCTGAAGAGATGCCAAGCACATATGGCCCTGCTATAGGGTTTTCAAAAAATGTCTGAAGGAGGAAGCCTGAAATAGACAGGGCTCCTCCCAGTATTGCCGCCATAAGTATCCTCGGCAGTCTTATCCTCCATATTATATTTACTTCCTGTTCATCGCCCTGACCAGTAAATAAAATATGCACTATCCTAGATATGGGTATTTCAACATTGCCGGAATTAATATTAATTATTGTAATAGCAAAAAATCCTGCTACCAAAAATATAAATACCAGTGTATATCGGCTGCGCCTTCGAAAGTTCTCATGATGAAAACTTTCGACAGGGCTGCCTGTTTCTTTAATTTTAATCTCTGTATTTCCCATAGGCTACTCCAGTTTAGTTATGAATTTAAGATTCTCGGGATTCTTCTCAGTGAAAAGCTCGTGGAAATCAAGGATCATGTCACCCACTACATCCGTGCGCTGGTACATAGATGTCCCTGTGACCCAGCAATTTCCGTTCTTCACAGCCTTGAATTTCTTCATGATCGGATCCTTGGCCTTCAGGTCGTCGAGGCTTCTTACAGTGCTGTCTATGCTACCGTTATAGACAATATAGTCAGCGTCTGCTGCCGTATCATAGAACTTCTCTATGGTCATCGGTATTGAAGTCTTGCCATCGCTGCTGTCCAGATCTTTGAATATGTATCGCCCGCCGGCCATCTTGATCATAGTAGGCACATAATCAGTACTTCTTCTGACTACAGCTTTACCATCTGTAGATATATAGAAGAATGCTACGGTCTTCTCAGTATTTTCGAAATCCTTCAATTTGCTGACTTTCTTTTCCTGCTTCTTGAAGAAGGCCTCCGCTTCATCTTCCTTTCCAACAAGGGTTGCGTATAGTTTGATCCACTCTACTCTTCCCAAAGGATTAGTCTCATAACTGGAACGATCGATGAAAACAGGTATTTTCAGGTCTTCGATCATTTCCTTCACCTCAGGGGTATGGTTGATCATTGTAGATTCAACAGCCAGTCCGCAGTTTTTGTTTAGAAGCATCTCGTAATCCGGCTGGCTGTATTTACCCGCATAGACCATCTTGCCGCTCTTCATAGCCTTCTTCGGCGCATCGAATGACCATTCTGACGCCCTGAGACCGGCCATTTTAATGGAATCCAGGCCGTCCATGGCTGCAAACAGCGACATAGTTGCCGTAGCGGCCATGTATATATTCTTGACCGGTCTCTTAATAACGACAATATCCTTATCCAGATCCTTTGGTTTATCCTTGCCTTTAGGTATCACCAAATATTGCGCATCATCCTTCACGTCTATAAGTTCATAACCGTCCTCATAGTAATAGACATTAAACTGCTTGGCGTAATCAAGTTTCAAGGTCGACTTATAGGTCAGCCCTTTGATTTCTGGAGCCTTACTTCCCTCTGACGATCCACTGCTCCCGCTGCTTCCGCAACCGGTCAGGGCCATTACCGCAACCATACACGCAATTATTATCAATACTGTAGTTTTCTTTAGTTTACTTTTCATCATTTACTTCCTTGTTGAAAATCTTAACTGCTTTCTTTTCCTGTCCGCTGAGCACACCGTAAACCTTGATCCACTCTGCCTTGGCCAGTTTGCCCTTTTCGTCCGCTGAACGATCTACCAGCACAGGCACAGACAACGCTGTAAAGCGCTCTTCCAAAGTAGTAAGGGATTTTTCCTTATCCTTGGCCTCAGCCGCAGCCTTCTTTGCTTTCTTTGATGCAAAAATACCGCTGGTCTTGCCTTCTACCTTTGCAGGTAAAACATTATCTGACAAAATGCAAAGCTTAGTTTTGTTCTTGACTAAAGTGCTGTAGTCAGGCGATTTGTAACTGCCGGCATACTTGATGTCCCCAGCCTTCAAAGCCTTGCTCACGCTGGCCGTCTTGATTTTACTCTTGCTGATTCCCACGGTGCCGATTTTGTCGGTGACGCTGAGTCTGTCCATGAAAGCCAGACTTTCATCTGATGCGACATAAGCGTCCTTTACAGGTTTTTCAACTATGATACATTTCTTATCAAGTCCAGCCGGCACATCGTAACCCTTTGGCACTACCAGATAATTTACTATATTGTTCTGGTAAAGAGCCTCCGTGATCTCATGCTGTGACTTGGCTATAGGATTACCTTCTTCATCATATTCAACCTTGTCTGCCGACTTGGATTCAGACTTGGACTTCTGATAAAGTTCCGTATTACTTGTCAGATCCATAACAATCAGAGTCACGCCATCCTCGTACTTGAATATCTTGAAATACCCGGCCTTCTTGATCTTGACTGTCGATTTATATGTCAGGCCTGTAATAGTCGGCGCCTTGGTCGGCATCTTATAGGTCGACAAAGTAGTAGCCTTGGTTGATGCTCCGCCCTCAGCCTTGGCAATGTATATGGAATATCTTACCCAATGGGCCGACGACATGGCTGTAGTCCTGCCTATAATGGTATTGTTAGCGTTGAGTTTTACCGGTATAACAAAGGTCGACATGCCGCCGCCTGTCTTGGCGTAGATCCTTCCGCCGGCTTTCAGGCTGTCGTAGGAACTGCTGCTGAAAGTTATGGCAGCATAGGCTCTGCCATTGCTGACTGTGATCTTGGAACACCTGATGTAAGCCAGACGTCCCGAACCTCCGGACCAGTTGAAAGAATCCGGACTATATGTGCCATCCTTAAGCGTTGTAGAATTATTCACTGACGCCGTTGTAGCAGAAGCGCTGACAACAGTAGATTTACCACTGTTTCTCTTATATGTGTTCTTTTTATTTCCCGTCGTAGTAGTGCCGGATTTCACCTTCTTGGCCGTACCGCTATAGAACTTTATCGTCCTGTCACCGTACCACTTGTTATAATTCCTGGAATGAGCAGAAATGTTAAGTTTGGTATCCAGCTTGGATACAGGTATAGTGTACGAATAGAATCCATTCTTAGCCTTGTATTTTATCCAAGAGGACTTGCTCGCCTTCTTGGCCTGAGACTCCGTGCCCATGTAAACATAATCATAGCCCTGACCGTTTAATGTTATTGTTGCCTTGATCTTGCCATTCATTACAGTTATAATGCTGTAATGAACAGACGCGTCCCTAGGATAAATGTAAAACATCTTCCCTGTTACTTCAGTTCTGATCTTGTATGTTCCGTCCTTAAGTTTTTTCTTCTTGTCTGTTGTTATGTCATCTTTACCGGTGTCACCGCTTGACGGATCATCGGCCTTGATGATTGCTGACGAGCTGGTGAGTCCGGCCCTGACCGTGTATGTAATGTCATGGGCTTCGGCCATAGCCGTCGTCGTGCCTATTATAGTGTTATCTTTGTTCAGGCTCAAAGGGATCACATAAGTAGATGTTCCTTTGGCTGTGTCTATGATTCCGTCATATACCCTGCCGTCAGCCTTGAGTTTAGTGTAATATCTACTACCGAATACTATGGTAGCAAATGCATGACCGTCGCTGACCGTTATCTGACTGCAACTGATCTTTACCTTGCCCGAGCCCCCGCTGTATGTGAAAGAATCCGGCTTATATGAATTATCTTTAATATCTGTAGAATTATCAACGGTCACTGTGCTTGCATCTACTGCAGGTTCGGCCAGTTTGACATTGACTTTATATATAACATCGTGAGCTGCCGACATAGCTGTCGTAGTCCCGGTTATTTCCATATCCTTATTCAGTTCAACAGGAACATCTGCGAATACAGATGCAGTTCCTACTGTTGTGGCCTTGTATGTTACTCCATTTACCTTGATTTTCGTATAAAACTTGCTACTGAATATTATTTTTCCATAGGCTTTGCCGCCCTTTACTGTTATCTGTGGACAGGTTATAGTTACCTTGCCGGTACCACCGCTGACAGTGATACCGAAAGGTATATAGGTTCCATCGGATAGTGTAGTTGAATTGTCAAAGGCATCCAAAGTAGTCGCAAGTCTGACTGCTTTAGCCGTGGTGACATAATGTGTAGTTTCTTCTCTCGGTTCAGCAGCCTTCTTCTTTACAGCATCTGATTCAACGGTATCTTCAGTATCTTGCTGATCCTTATCAGATGTAGTCCCAGACTGATCATCTGCATTATCTTCTGCCGTCTGATCTGACGCTGTCTGACTTTGATCAGAAGCTGTCTGATCTTCAGCTATTCCTTCGTCTGATGGCTGCTCCTGCGATACTGCAGTGCTTACTTCACTCGATCCCGTACCGTCAGCCATGACTGATGGGGTCATCATCATTACGAGAGTGACCATCAGAATAACTGTTAATATGACTTTGATTTTACCTTTCAACTTACAACTCTCCTTTTCAATAGTTCTCAGGCGACTATTTTACCTTTACGCTCTTCTTGCTGCTCCAAGCAGAATAAAATACCTTGCTGACCGTATTTGAATTTTCATCTGTGAATGTAATACCTGTTTCTTTATATGTTCTTATTCTGAAATAGTACTTCTTCTTTGACTTTAATGACTTGATAGTCTTGCTGACTGAAGTATTCTTGCTGATTTTCACAGTTTTAGCTCCTGCGAAAGATTTCTTAGTCGAATACTGTATCTGATAGCCTGTAGTGTCACCAGTCTGTTTCTTCCAGACAGCTTTTACTGATTTCTTACCAGCCTTCAGCTTGCTGATAGAAGTTTTGCCTGGTGTGTAGTAATTGAAGATAATAGAATGGTCATGCCACGCCTTACCTCTGGTGCCATAAGCAGCTATCTTAGTAATAGTATTAAGTTTGGCAACCGGTACTGTAAAGGTGTATAAGCCATCGGCATCTGCAACATAGTTGATGTATGAAGACGTATCAGCCTTTGCAGCCTCTTCCGCTGTGCCGAGGTATAACTTATCGTAACCGGTGGAATTCAAACGAATCGTTGCTGTCATTACACCATTAACAACAGATAATTTACAAGTCTTATAATCTTGACTGTATATGAAGAACTTCTTTCCTGTTCCATCTGTATCAGTATCACAGACTACCGTATAAGTGCCGTCCTTAAGGGACGATGTTGCCTTCGTTGTAGCAGTTTCCCCAAAGGAGAACACGCTGGCTGTCATTACCATGGCCAGTGATAAAATCACTGAAACCACTATTCTCATTTTTTTGTTCATATTTATCCTCAACTTCTATGCTATTTTACTTTTACTGTTTTCACTTTGCTCCATACAGAGTATGCCTTAGTTTTATCAACTGTCTTATAGACTCTTACCTGGAAATAGTACTTCTTGCCTGAATTCAACTTCTTGATTGTCTTGGAGGTACTCGTAGTTGAAACTGTCCTGGCATTTTTCATTGATTTGCTTGTAGCGTAACGGATCTGATATCCCTTCGCTCCTGACTGCTTCTTCACAACTACCTTAGCGCTCCTGGTTCCTGCCTTAACCTTTGAAATAGAGGTCTTGGCAACAACCTTTGCAATGGCATCCTTAGTGTGAGCTACATATATATCCTGAATTGCTTCTAGTTGTCCAAGTCCCTTGATCTGAGTGCTTACGTTGAAGCCTGCTGCCTTGAACTGGCTCTTCCATGAATCGGAATCGTCACCGGCCATATCATTATTAGCATGGTCGCCTGCAACTACCATCAGCGGACGAAGAACTACCTTCTTGTATCCTGCTTTCTTTACTGCTGCGATAATATTCTCGCAGGATGTGCTTGCAGGTTTTCCTTCAACTGTCCCGATGAAGCAGTTGTTATAGCCTAAGCCGCTTACAACTGTCTGCATCTGAGTATAAAGCACCTGTGCGCTGTGTGATGTTCCGTGTCCCATGAACACGAATGCTGTATCTTTATCTGCAGCAGCTGTTGCAGTGTTCTTGAATCCTGCATCTACGGCTGCATCTGCATAGATAGCCTTTGCTACTGCAGTCTTGTCTGCATCAGTTGAACATAGAGGTTTGCTGAATACTATCTGTGAAAAATGACTCTTATATTTATTTACTTCTGAAACCAATTCGTCGTATTCTGCTCCGGCCATCAGCGTAGTTGACTGTACGACCAGAACCTTCACCCTATTCTTAACTGCGCGTTCCATAGCCTGATCGATATTGTCTATAAATTCACCGTCACGAGCCTGGATATGATTGATAATGATCTGAGATGTGAATCCTCTTCGAACAGAATACTCAGGATAAGATGTTTCCAAAGCACTCTCGACTCCACCAACAGTTAATACTCTGCTATCATTGAAGCTTGTTCCAAAACTGGCTACCAGGAGTTCATAATCTCCTATGCTGTTTGCATTGGCCGGATCGTCTGCAGAAGCATCACCAGTATCAGCCCCGAAGTAGTCATATCCGCCTTTTGCTTCGCTGGCATCTTCATAATATCCGAAGCCTACTACAAGTTTTTTCTGAGCATCGGTCAGTGAATCCCAGCCAGCCTTGGCAGCAGCGCATAGTGAATCTGTGCCTGCAGTTCTTTTCTGATAATAAATAGCCTTAGTAAGATCATTTACAACGCTTGGTGTGAACTTTACAGTGAGATAGTACTGATTATTATTACCGTAATTGTACCAGCCATCTATCTTGGTCCCATCTGCTTTAGTGTATACCTGATAAAGTGATATTGGCATTTTCTTCCCAAGCTTGGAAACCGAAATATCGAATGTGAAAGTACTGGTGTATTTGCCTGTTGATACTTCAGTTACTGTTCCCTTGACAGCCTTAGATTCTTTAACAGCCGATGTCTTGGAAATTTTTACTAAAGACAATTTAGTGTATTTGGCAGACCTTGCCAAAGTCGTAAATGTGACTTTAGCCATACCGGTCATTTTGTCTATTTTTACCGATGTCGTTCCCTCTGCCGGCGAGAACATCCCCAGAGTACTGACAATGTCAGCCGCCTTTTCTGTTGTGGCTTTTGTTGTAGCGGTCTTAGTCTGCGCCGAGGCGCTATCTGCCGCAAAAGCCGTTGCGCTCATAGAACATATCACTGTCAGCGACAGTAAAACCGTTATGATTTTCTTTAAACTCTTTTTCATAATAATTACATCATCCTTTCGAAAGTCTTTAAACAACCTTTAACTCACGGAATGATTTCTCTGGATGCATATTTGACTTGTCTGCTAACTATGGCATCCTGCCTCAGCAGGAATAAAAAATACCTCCTTTCCATTGAAAGCAGGCATCGATGGCACGTATTACATAAACAACAGCGTGTCTAAGAAAAAAGACACAAACTGCCGTTTGTGCCACAACCACTATAGGTATGCACTTTCTCCGGAAGTCATTCACCTTAAATCTATCCAGCAGGTTTCCTGACTTGCAGATCATCATCATTCTATTCCTTCTCAACAGGCATTACAGCTAGACTGCTTTGCCTCGTCAATGGATAAACATAGAATGACTTCTTGCTTACAGTGACCAGATCGTTCAGGACTTTCACCTGATTCCCTTTTAACCAAATACCATAGGTATTCGGCACTGATTAGATATTTAATTTTCAATAAGTATGATATCATTGACAGAAGCCAAAGTCAACCCAATATATTAAGATTAATTAAGGTATTACTATGTTCAAACAGTCCATTTAACTATTGAAATACGAACGTTACTATTGTATACTTAACTAGTGCGTTTTTTAAAGTTTAAATAAAATAAATAAAAAAGGAAGTGTGATTTTGAGCAACGCAAATAACAGAGGTCTTCATGATAAAAATGAGAATACGAAGCCCGAACTAAACCTTAATAAGAATAAAATAATCGCCCTGATAGTAATTATACTGGCTATTTTGGTAGCCTGTATTTTGTTGGATAAATTTGTATTCGAACCGAACACATTTAAAAGCGGAAGTACAATCAACAACGTGGACGTTTCAGGAATGAATGCTACTGAGGCCGAGAATGCTCTGACAACTGAATGGAATACGAAAAGCATCACCATTAAAAGTCACGGTAATGCAATAGGTAGGATTTCCGATTTCGATTATGAGTACAATATAAAAGGATCCGTAGAGGATTGCCTGAAACCGGGTTTTTTCCAGGCTATGGTCCGCACATTTAACAAAAGCAAACGTAACATGACTATTTCTATGACTATTGCCAAGACAACCGAGAGTTTCAATGATCAATTCCAGTCTCTCAACATAGTAAGGAACGGCAAAGGAACTATAAAGACTAAGAACGCTCATGTAGATATGTCAAATACTAAGTTCAAGATAGTCAAAGAAGTTTACGGTAACAATTTAAATGAAGGCAAATTGAAAAAGGCCATAATGAAGAGCATCGCTGATGGCAAGAATGTATTTAACTACAATTCTAAAAAATACTACACCAGACCTTCTATAAAGTCTACCAGCGAAAGTCTGAAAGTCAGACAGGAATATTGCAAGAAATACCTGAAAACCAAGATAACATACAAATCAGCCGCCGGCACTTATGTAGTCACTCCTTACTATCTTGACAAGATGATAAGCTATAATGATGAAGGCCAGATCACTGTAAAAGAGAAGGCTGTCAGCAGTTTCGTCAAGAATGTTCTATCGACCAAGTGCAGCACAGTAGGCGCCACCAGAAGATTCCATTCCAAAAATGGAGGAACATACACTGTATATGGCGGTACTTATGGTTACACTCTCAATACCAAGAAGGAAACTGCTAAGCTGATCAAGGATCTGAAGACTGAGAAAGATGTCACCCGTAAACCTGTTTACAGCAGCACCGGCTATGGCTCCCCTTCTCAGGGAAGCGACATTGGCAACACATATGTAGAAGTCGATCTGAGCAGTCAGTATCTCTGGTGCGTAGTCAACGGTAAAACCGTAGTATCGACTTCCGTAGTTACCGGAACAACATCTACCGGCCACAGGACACCGTCAGGAACTTATTATTTCCTGTATAAAACACGCAATGAAACTCTTAAGGGTAATAATACCGATGGCAGCAAGTATGCTACTAAAGTAAAGTATTGGATGCCGTTCTATAATGGTGACGGTTGTCATGACGCCTGGTGGAGAAGTTCCTTCGGCGGAACTATCTACAAATTCGGCGGAAGCCACGGCTGTGTAAACATGCCATCCACTCAGGCTGCCAGACTCTACAATTATGTCGAAGCCGGCATGCCGATAGTGATCTATAACTAGCGAAGTAATCACAGTGACTGGCTTGTCCTCGTCACAGGCAGCCATGGTAGTCTCACTCGCGAAGAACAGAATATGCCGCGAACTTGACGGAATATCGAAGGAGTTGCTTTTATGTAAATAATGGCAACTCCTTTAAAGTGCGATTCTTCTGGTGAAAATTATGCCAGCATAATTTCACCATTATCATCGCCCTTTATTCCGTCTTCAGACAGCGCGACATATTAAACTGTTCTTCCTGCTCGTCTGCGACTATGGCTGTATCTGCTCCTGCGGAATCGCCGCGTCCCTATAATTACTTCGCCCTTTGAGAATTAATTTTACAACTGTGATTAATACCATTATTTATTGGATTTGTATCAAAGCCTAAATTCAGGATTCTTTCAACTGGCCTTATTGAGTAGTCATCCTTTAAAGCCTCGAAGAGGCTTCGATGCTTCAACGAGTTTGCATGGTGTTCTATTCTTAGTTTCTCTTCACTTCTTGAATAATACTCAAAATTTAAAAGTAAATTTAATAAAATCCATGTCACTTTCAACCATGCCGACCATGCTGACTCATCATGCGATTCCGCAGGAGCAGATACAGCCCCCGATGAAGGGAGCAACAAGGGTAGCTAAATACATTACGTTGTTTGACGGCGAAGAAAAGGAGAATCCCGAAATTTTAATCATACTAGTATGATTAAATTGAGGGATTCTCCTGTTAAAGTATCCTTGGAGACTTTAACAACTTCGCCTAGTTCGTAATGTATTCTGCCCTTGGCAAGCAAATCACATGGGGCTGTTCGCGCACGAGGACAAGCATATGAGTCAGAGATGTCGACCCCTACCAAAATCTGAACAGCCGCATGACCCCCATGGTGATCCGCATATACCAAGGCAATAACGCCCTGTCAGCCTTACGAAGTTCTGCCGGGATATCAATAGACTGAGGACATCTTTTGACGCAGGCCCCACAGGAAATACACCTGCCTGCACCCTGCAGAGATTTGCGAAAAGCCATCATCTGCATATACTCCGCCCGGCCCGAGCCTTTGTTCTCAATAAACATATGATTATAACAACTGAATACAGTCGGAATATCAACACCCTGAGGGCAAGGCATGCAGTAGCCACAACCCGTACAAGGCACCCGTACACTGCCGTTTATAGCATTTGTGATTGAAGATATCAGATTCCGCTCAAGCTCACCCATACAGCCTGCCTCGGCCTCAGAAGCCACGCGACAGTTCTCATCTATCATCTCCAGCGAATTCATACCGGAAAGCACGCAGGTCACCTGCGGCTGATCATAGAGCCACCTGAAAGCCAGCTCCGCAGCAGTCCTGCCCCGGCCTTCTTTTGTTATAAGTGCCTTAGCGTCGGCCGGCATCATATCCACCAGCTTACCACCACGCAACGGCTCCATAACTATTACCGGAATGCCCTTTGCGGCAGCCGCCATAAGACCTGTCCTGCCGCCTTGGGTATCCTCGTCCAGGTAATTATACTGGATCTGACAGAAGTCCCAGTCATAAGCGTCCAGGATCTCCAGAAACATATACGAATTCCCGTGAAAAGAAAAACCAATATTGCGAATCTGTCTAGATGCTTTCTTTTCAGCGATCCAGTCCTCTATGCCCAGCTTCTTCAGTTTATTCCAAGCGGCCACATCCGTAAGCATATGCATAAGGTAGTAATCGATATGATCAGTTCGCAGCCGCGACAGTTCTTCATTAAAGAATCTGTCGATAGAGCCGCTGGACTTGACCAGATACTGCGGAAGCTTTGTGGCGATATTCACCTTGTCCCTTAGATCATTATTCTCGAGGATCTTACCAAGTGCTGCCTCACTTCCGCCGTAGGAATAAGCCGTATCGAAATAATTCACGCCAAGTTCCACGGCATGGATTATCTCCTTCTCTGCCTTATCCATATCTATATTCATGCCCTTCTTAGTAAACCGCATGCAGCCGTAACCCAGCAGTGATATTTTATTACCATATCTATCGTCTCTAAATTGCATATTCCACCTCTTGAGCATATTATGACTGCCACGGACCGCAATTGTCAATGGCTTTCAGATTTTATTGCACAAAATGCAACTTATGGTGTTGACTTTTTTCGTTAAAGTGGTACATTATTATATAGGCTTGGCACTCAGTCAAAGTGAGTGCTAATAATTTAATATTCGGAGGCGAAAGAATGGCAAAGAAACAATTCAAAGCAGAATCCAAGAAACTTTTGGATCTAATGATCAATTCGATCTATACACATAAGGAAATTTTCATGCGTGAACTCATAAGCAATGCCAGCGACGCATTAGACAAACTCTACTATCAGAGTCTGCAGTCCGGTGACACCGGCATCAAAAGGTCAGATTTTGTTATAGACATAAAGGCTGACAAAGACGCGCGTACACTTACTATCAGCGACAACGGCATAGGCATGACGGCCGCGGAGCTGGAGGCCAACCTTGGCACCATAGCCAAAAGCGGAAGCATGGCATTCAAAGAAGAACAGCAGAAAGAAGCCGACAAGGATGAAGAAAGCAAGTCAAAGAATGTTACCGACATAATCGGACAGTTCGGCGTAGGCTTCTACTCCGCATTCATGGTAGCAGATGAAGTCACAGTGACATCCAAGGCTTACGGCTCAGATGAAGCCAATGCATGGATATCTAAAGGTGCCGACGGCTACAACGTATCATCAACTGAGAAGACATCAAATGGTACAGACATTGTCCTTCACATAAAGGAAGATGTCGAAGGTGAAAACTACGACAAATTCCTTGAGGAATACACTATCAGAAGTCTCATTAAGAAGTATTCCGATTACATACGCTACCCTATCCAGATGATGGTTACCAAGAGCAGACCTAAGGCAGACGCCCCTGAACCGGAAGAAGGAAAAGCTCCGGAAATGGAAGAATACCAGGAACTTGAGACTCTAAACACTATGGAACCTATCTGGAAGCGTCAGAAGAGCAAGGTAAAACCTGAAGATTACAATGAATACTATAAGAGCAAATTCGGCGACTATATGGATCCATGTAAGGTCATAAGGACCAGCGTTGAAGGCGTGTCGAGCTACACTGCCCTGCTGTTCATTCCCGGCAACACTCCATATAACTATTATACCAAGGATTATGAAAAGGGTCTGCAGTTATACTCTTCCGGCGTAATGATCATGGACAAGTGCAAAGAACTGCTTCCTGACTATTTCAACTTTGTCAAAGGTCTGGTAGATTCTCAGGATCTTTCTCTGAATATCTCTCGTGAGACATTGCAGCAGGATCGCCAGCTGAAAAATATAGCTAAAAATCTGGAAAAGAAGATCAAGTCAGAGCTACTGAAATTCATGAAGGACGACCGCGAAGGTTATGAGAAGTTCTTCAACAATTTCGGACGCCAGATGAAATACGGACTTTATGATGACTTCGGTATGCATAAGGATGTTCTTTCAGATCTGATGCTCTTCTACTCTTCTACAGAGAAGAAGCTCATATCTCTGGATGAATATATCGCTAAGATGGGCGAAGACCAGAAATATATCTATTACGCTCCCGGCGAAACTATCGAAAAGATCGATATGCTGCCACAGACTGAAGCCGCCAAGGCAAAGGGCTATGAAATCCTGTATATGACTGATGAAATCGATGAATTCGTTGTCAAGGTCATCCACGACTATAAAGAAAAGGAATTCAAATCTGTATCAGACGAGAATATGAACGAGGCTGAAACTGATGAGGAAAAAGAAGCCATGAAGAAGGCTGAAGATGAAAACAAGGATCTTCTGGCATTCATCAAGGAAACTCTCGGTTCCAAAGTATCAGAGGTAACTCTATCCAGCAGGCTTAAGGAATCTCCTTGCTGCCTGACCAGTAAAGGCGGAATTTCTCTGGAAATGGAAAAGACAATCAACAAGATGCCTACCGATGAAAGTATCAAGGCTGAGAAAGTCCTGGAGATGAATCCTGACCACGCTGTAATGAAGAAATTACAGGAAACCTTTGCTAAAGGCGATGGCGCTGAGGGCAAGGATCTTACAGCTACATACGCAAGGTTGCTCTACGATCAGGCGTTGCTGATTTCCGGACTTACTATCGATGATCCGGCTAAACTCGGCGAAGATATCTGCAGAGTGATAACTGACTAAAATGCATATTTTAAGGGCGGAGCCACTGGCTCCGCCCTTTTTATTGCTGCTAGATTTAATTGTTTGTTCCAAATTTTGTTGAAGTCTTATAATACTTGTCAAAGGCTGCTCTGCTTACGACTTTCTTACTTGTCTGGTTTACGCTGGTTGTAGTAACAGTCGTGCTGTAACTTCCAGTTACGGTGACTGTATAATCGCTGTCACCCTTAACTTTAGTGACTCCATTGACCTTGATGGTAACTGTGTTTCCATCCTTATCTACGATCTGGCCACCGTCTGCAACATTCAGATTCTTGACTGTACTGTTACCAGTTACGACCCACTTGGAATTCTTACTTATGTTCATATTCACTGTTCCAGATGTACTGCCTGTGTACTTGGTCTTGAATAACAGGAACATGTTCACGCTACTTATAGAGTCTGTCTTCACATTGCCCTTCAATGTTTCGCCTATAGCTGTAAATGTAAGCTTACCACCATTGTTACCTGATGTTCCCCATCCATTAGAATTGCCTGACGCATTGATCAGATCCACCTTGTCGCTGTCAAATGAAAGCTTGGTATTTTGTAATATTACTTTCGCATTTGTATTAGTCACATAGAACATGGCTCCGCTGGAAATACTGGTCTTTAAAGTGGAATTGACTGCTTCGAAATCCGCCTTGCTACTTGTACTTGTATCCGCATCTCCAGAAGTTGACTGGTAGAGTATGACTCCGTTCTTAATAGGATCACTGCCTGATATAGCATCGTTAGTGCTAGTTAGTTTGGAATTATATATCAGTATCCTGTTAAGACCTTCCATACCGGCAATCTGGCTTCCTGAAGCTGTACCTGTTACGTTATCGACTTCTATGTCACCTGTTGAATACAATAATGGTGAACCTGAACCTGCAGTCTTCAGAGTACTGTTAGTAACGGATATATATCCGCCGCCTCTGTCGGTTGCTAAAGCCGCACAATGATCCTTGGCTGTGCTTACAGTCAGTTTGTTGCCGTATATAACGCCACCGTAAGTGGCATCGAGGCCTCTTGAGTTTGCTCCAGACTTAGTGGTTATCTTGACGCTGTTGGCATATATCCTGGCTTTATCTGTCGCAAAAATTCCATTGCTGCCCGTGCTGGTTGAAGTTATATTGCTCTTGGAAATATATACATTGGATTTGCTTCCTACTGCCAAAACGGATGAATTCAAGCCATAGAAATTACAATTGTCGCCATTGCTGTCTGACCCTGACTTTTTCAAAGTTACATTCTTAAGTTTCAGGACTCCTCCACTTTTTGCCAACACTACATTCTTATCCGATGTAGATGATTTAATAGTTTTATTGTTCTTGGAAACAGTCTTTCCACTTGCTGTCAATGTGGAAGACAAAGTACCGCTATAATCATATGTCGAAGTATTAGGTCCTCCCTGGTTGCTGCTACTGCTGCTATTGATTGTAAGATTAGTTGGATCCACATATTTTAAACCTGTAACCGTGGAAGAACTTGATTTCGACTTTGTCGTGGTCGCCTCAGAATTCGAGGAACTAAAAACTGCTACGGCCATAATAACAGTTACAGCGATAACTCCCAAAATAACACTCTTTCTGCTTTTCAGTTTAACACGCATTGCTTTCACCTCGCTTTTATTCAACCATAATCATGACCACCGGCTCAGCCGGTGGTTTGTTTTGGCCCTAGAAGGGCCTGTTACCTGCCACATCTTAAGATGTATTGAAAGGTCCACCAACCG
>NZ_SNXO01000029.1 GCF_004362975.1 Aminicella lysinilytica
GTTACACAGGCTTTTATTTTGCTTTTTGTTTGTTTTTTGTATACAAAAGGGGCCTCGTCATTAACGAATCTCTTATTCGTTAATGCGACAGCCCCCTCTCTGATTATTATACTGTTTTTACCGGAGTTGTCCCCAACTCCAGCCCCCAAATAACTTTGGATAGAGAGGGGGCATATCGTAATGAACAGCTCCCTCTTTCAGTGTGAATTAATTCTTTATGCTCCGGTTCCGGCAGGATCAGTTCCTTTGGAAACGGTCAATGTGATTGTCTTATATGACTTGGTTCCTGCTGTCACATCCTGGGAGATGACTATACCGGAAGCCACTGTAGCGGAATATTCCTCTACCTTGGTGACTGTGAAGCCGGCGGTCTTGGCAGCCGCTACAGCATCGGTATAGGTCATACCTGTCAGGGTAGGTACCGTTGACTGGCAGTAAACATAGATGGACTTGGTGCTTACTGCTTTCGCATTGTACTTGTTGGCTACGCTGTATGTGATCTTATATCTTCCGACCTGATCGAAGGTGAAGGCCTTAGCCTCAGCGTAAGTCAGATCCTTAGTCACTGTCTTATCAGGCGCGGTGATGGTCGTCTGGATGGCCGATGTCCTGCTGCCTGTAGCCTGCTTAGCCGTTATGCCGCTGATAGCATTGACTGCATCGGTTCCGCCAAGGGTAACTTTCCTGCTGGCAGTATTGGCTGCCACTGATATAGTCGGCGCTGCCGTATCTACTACCTTGACCTTGAAGGCTTTAGATGCCTTGGTGCTGTACGGATCGTTTACATAATATACTATCTTATATGTGCCAAGCTTCTTGGTGGAGAAGGACGACTTCACCCACTTCTTACTTGAACTGTTCCATTTATACACCGAGCTGACCTTCAGCCTGCTGGTTATATTCTGCAGAGCGTTAGGATCCTTGACGGAAACCTTGGACTTCAGGCTGTAGGACTTACCGTACTGAACGGTGGTAGCCTTGCTCTTACTGATGGTGATCACAGGTTTACGCATATTGAAATGCGGGTTGCCTTTGACCGGATCTGTAGGATCCCAGCCGGAACTGGAGTGGAGAGCCTTAGGTTTTCCAAGGGCGCCGGACTTCTTGCTGCTGTAAATAGTGATCTTGGTTCCAACCTTGCAGTGATCATAGATCCATTTGGCGTCCATAGTCGATGTGCGGATACAGCCATGTGAACCGCGGCTGCCCAGCTTGTTGAATTCCTTAGAAGACTGAGCCGAGTGCTTAGGACTGTAGTACCAGACGGAATGTATATAAATCTGAGTGGAGCTGTTTACGAGCATTGTGTACTGCTCGTAGGTGGATCCGCCGTGCTCGTCGACCATGTGCAGCCAGCGTGCCTTGTAGCCGCCGTAAAATGTTCCTGACGGTGTTGGAGTGCTTGCAGCGCCTGTAGTACAAAGCATAGCTCGGATAGGTTTCCACTTGCCGCTCACCTTCTTGTATGCTGTTATGACATTTCTCTGTTTGTTTATCTTCAGCCAGTATGTGCCTGATGCGGCGTGAGATACTGTGGCAGATAAAGCTACCATGGCCATAGCCATAGCGAAGACTATCATAAGAGAAATAATAGTTTTCCTGTTAAGAACTGATTTCAATTTCCTACCTCTTTCTTATTTTACTCTGAATAGTGTTATGTCACTATTATATTATATGTAGAGGTAGATTGCCACAGAAACTTTACGCCGGCATGATAAATCTGCATAATTATGTAAAAACCTCCGCAGGGCAGACAAATTTTGTACTTTTTGCGCCGGAATGACCCCGGCAGAATGGAATTGTCAGAAAAAACAAGCATTTTGAACACTTGCAGGAAATGCCCCGGTGACCAAAGGAGATTTTTTAATAAATATACATTGTAAAGTGGTAAAACTTTAGCGAATTAAAGCCACAAAAAATAAACATTTTTTGGCAGAAAAACAAAACAAAATCACCTAAAAACATTCAAATACTTAACTTTTTTCCAAAAATATATGGCATTGCTTTGTAAAAAAAGGTATAATATATCTTACTTAAAAAATAATGTACGCGTGTAATATTTATTCATGATATCGCATAATGATTATTAAAAGGAGAGATTTATTATGGCAGTAATTATTAATGGAAAAGACCTTACTGTAGAAGAGGTCATTCGCGTTTGCCGCGGAATGGAAAAAGTTGAGATCGCACCTGAGGCTCAGAAAGCTGTTAACAAAGCAAGAGCTTATATCGACAAGAAGTTAGATGAAGGCGCTATTATTTACGGACTGACCACAGGTTTCGGAAAGTTCGCTAATGTGTTCATCTCCAAGGATGAGACAGCTGATCTTCAGAAGAATCTGATCATGAGCCACACATGCGCTTTAGGCGAGCCTTATGAGCAGAAATATGTAAGAGCAGCTATGCTTCTTCGTTGCAATGCTTTGTCAAGAGGTTTCTCAGGAATCAGGCTTTCAACTATCCAGACTATGGTAGATATGCTGAACGCCGGAATTCATCCGGTAGTTCCTTGCAAAGGTAGTCTGGGAGCATCCGGAGACCTGGCACCGCTTTCCTGCATCGCACTTGGTCTTATAGGCATGGGCAATGTTGAATATAAGGGAGAGACAGTACCTGCAGCAGAAGCTATGAAGAAGGAAGGAATCACTCCTGTAGAGCTGGTAGCTAAAGAAGGTCTGGCACTGAACAATGGTACTCAGATGATGACAGCAGTTGGAACAAACGTACTGTGGGATGCAATGCATCTGCAGAAGGTTGCCGACATCGCCTGCGCACTTACTTCAGAAGCACTGCACGGCATCACTAAGGCTTATGACCATAAGATCCATGATCTTCGTGGACATCAGGGACAGAAAGATGTAGCTAACAACCTGCTTACACTTCTTAACGGAAGCAAGAACGCTATGGACGTTCAGCCTACTAAGGTACAGGATCCGTACACACTGAGATGCATACCTCAGATCCACGGAGCTACAAGAGACGCGATCACTTATGTATATGGCGTAGTTTCCAAGGAAATCAATGCTGTTACTGATAACCCTATCGTATTTGCAGATGATGATGAAGTTATCTCAGGAGGAAACTTCCACGGTCAGCCAATGGCTCTGGCATTCGATTTCCTGAAGATGGCTATTTCAGAACTTGGCGACGTATCCGAGAGAAGATGCGAGAGACTGGTTAACCCGGCTCTTTCAGAAGGACTTCCAGGATTCCTTACTAAGCACGGCGGAGTCTGCTCAGGTTTCATGATCGCTCAGTACGCTGCAGCTTCTATGGTTTCAGAGAATAAGATCTATGACCATCCGGCTTGCGTAGATTCGATTCCTTCATCAGGAAATCAGGAGGATCACGTATCCATGGGTACTACTTCAGCAAGAACAGCAGCTATGGTACTGGACAATGTTGAGAAGACCATCGGCATCGAGATCGCATCAGCAGCTCAGGGAATCTGGCTGAGACAGGAGATCGGCGAGAGCAAGATCGAGAATCTGGCACCTGCTACAAGAGCAGCTTACGAGTTCATCAGAACCAAGTCAGATCCAGTAGACCAGGATGTTATCCTGCACGACGAGCTGGTTAAATTCGACGAGATGATCAAGGACAACAGCCTGCTTGAAGCAGTAGAAAAAGTTGTTACTATTAAATAATAATATATACAGGAGGCGTTAATACATGCTTGATAACAAGGAAATAAAAGGAGCAATGACTATACAGCTCGGTAATGAATACCCTGACTACCCGAAATTCGTTGAGGGCATCAGAAGAGCACCGGACAGAGGCTTCAGACTTACTAAGGCACAGGCTAAGGTAGCATTGAAGAATGCCCTTCGTTATGTCCCTCAGGAGCTTCATGAGAAGCTGGCTCCGGAATTCATGGAAGAGCTTACAACACGCGGTAGAGTATATGCTTACAGATACAGACCTGAAGGCAGGATCTACGGCAAACCAATCAATGAGTATAAGGGCAAATGCCTGGCAGGCAAAGCTTTCCAGGTAATGATCGAGAACAACCTGGATTTCGAAGTTGGCCTTTATCCTTATGAGCTGGTAACTTACGGTGAAACAGGTTCTGTTTGCCAGAACTGGTTACAGTACAGATTGATCAAGAGATATCTGGAAGAGATGACTGAGGATCAGACACTGGTCGTTGAGTCGGGAAATCCTCTAGGATTGTTCCCTTCCAAACCTACAGCACCTAGAGTCATCATCACCAACGCTTTGATGATCGGTGAGTATGACAACATGGACGACTGGGAAGTTGCTGAAGAGATGGGCGTTGCCAACTATGGACAGATGACTGCAGGCGGATGGATGTACATCGGACCTCAGGGAATCGTTCACGGAACATTCAACACTATCCTCAACGCAGGCAGAAAATATCTGGGGGTACCTGAGCAGGGAGACCTGGCAGGACATACCTTTGTATCATCAGGCCTTGGCGGAATGAGCGGAGCTCAGCCGAAGGCTGCCAATATCGCCAACGCTGTAGGCATCTTTGCCGAGGTTGACGAGTCCAGGATACAGACGAGACTTGACCAGGGCTGGGTAGATGTAATGTCAGCCGACCTTGACAAGGTATTCAGCACAGCTGAAGAACATATCAAATCCAAGACGGGAATTTCCATAGCTTACCTGGGCAACATCGTAGATTTGCTTGAGGAAGCAGTTAAGAGAAACTTCCACATAGATCTTCTGTCAGACCAGACTTCATGCCATAACGTATACGGCGGCGGATACTGCCCGGTAGATATGACATTCGAAGAGAGAACAGAAATGCTCCACGACGACAGAGACGAGTTCTGCAAGAGAGTAGACGCTACACTGCACAGACACTTCAAGGCAATCAAGGCTTTGACAGCTGCAGGCAGTTACTTCTTCGACTATGGTAACTCCTTCATGAAGGCTATGTATGACGCCGGAATCAAGGAAATGTCCAAGAACGGAATCGACGATAAGGACGGATTCATCTGGCCTTCATACGTTGAGGATATCATGGGACCTGTTCTGTTCGACTATGGATACGGACCTTTCAGATGGGTTTGCCTGTCAGGAAAGCCGGAAGATCTGGACGCAACGGATCAGGCTGCTATGGATTGCATCGATCCTAAGAGAAGAGCTCAGGACAGAGACAACTGGATCTGGATCAGAGATGCTAAGAAGAACAAGCTGGTCGTAGGTACTCAGGCAAGGATCCTCTATCAGGATGCTGAAGGCAGAAGAGACATCGCTCTTGCATTCAACAAGCTGGTAAGAGACGGCAAATGCGGTCCTATCATGATGGGACGTGACCACCACGACGTATCCGGAACGGATTCACCATTCAGAGAGACATCCAACATCAAGGACGGCTCCAACGTAATGGCTGATATGGCTGTTCAGTGCTACGCAGGCAATGCTGCAAGAGGTATGTCACTGTGCACACTTCATAACGGCGGCGGCGTAGGCATCGGCAAAGCTATCAACGGCGGATTCGGTCTGCTGCTGGACGGCTCCGAGAGAGTTGACGAGATCATCAAGTCAGCTATCATGTGGGACGTTATGGGCGGAGTAGCCAGAAGAAGCTGGGCTCGCAACGAGCACGCTCTTTCTACTGCTGCTGAGTATAATAAGAACTACGCAGGACAGGGACACATCACACTGCCGTTCCTGGCAGACGATGGCCTTGTAGACAAGACTATAGACAAATTTGTTAAATAATCAGGACAAGTAAATATGGCGGGTCGCTTCAGGGCGGCCCGTTATTATCCTATTTAAGGGAGATCATTATGACAGCATTATTAGTCAAGAATATAGGCATCCTGCAGACTCCCCTCGGAAGTCACAGCCATAAGGGCCGTGAGCAGGGTGAAAATCAGAAATTGAAAAACGCGGCTATTCTCATAGAGGGCGGCCTTATTAAAGAGATCACATCTGATGGTAAACTGCCGGCAGGCAAGGCCGATGAAGTGATCGATGCCGAAGGCAGGCTGGTTACGCCGGGTCTCGTAGACGGGCATACCCACATGGTTTTCGGCGGTTATAGACAAAATGAAATTCCACTTAAGCTGAAGGGCGCCACTTATCTGGACATCCTCAGGGCCGGCGGCGGCATCCTGGATACCGTAAGGCACACCAGAGAGGCCAGCAAAGAGGAACTCCTGGATAAGACATCGGGATTCCTGGATGAAATGATGGGATTCGGCGTTACTACAGCTGAGGCAAAGAGCGGCTACGGCCTTGACCTTCCTAACGAGGTCAAGATGCTGGAAGTCATAAACGAACTCAATGAAAGTCATGACATGGACATGGTCGCGACATTCATGGGACCTCACGCTACGCCTGACGAGTACAAAGGCAGAGAAGACGAATATATCGACATGATCTGCAAGGAGATGCTTCCTTATGTAAAGGAGCACAAGCTGGCGGAGTTCGCCGACGTCTTCACAGAGGATTCGGTATTCAACTACGATCAGAGTAAGAAATATATGCAGACAGCCAAGGACATGGGATTCCTGCTGCGCATCCATGCTGATGAGATCGAGGCTATAGGCGGGTCCAAACTGGCCGGCGAAATGGGCGCTGTAAGCGCGGAACACCTTATCTCCATCAACGAGGAAGGCCTGGAATCCATGGCAAAAGGCGGCGTCACCGCCATGTGTCTGCCTGCAACGTCATTCTATCTGGGAGCGAATTTTGCGCCTGCCAGAAAGATGATAGAGATGGGCATACCTGTAGCGACGGCTTCAGACTTCAACCCGGGCTCATGCCCTTCGTTGAACCTGCAGTTCGTCATGAACCTGGCATGCATCAAATACAGACTGCTTCCTGAGGAAGTGCTGACGGCCGTGACGATCAACCCGGCCTGCGCTTTGAACAGGGGGGATAAAGTCGGCACCCTTGAGGTCGGCAAGCAGGGAGACCTGGTCATCTGGGACGCCCCTGACATGGAAATGCTATGTTATCGTTTTTGTTCAAATCTGGCCGCTAAGGTCATCAAGAAAGGAAAAATAGTAAAATGAAATTAGTAGATATGAAAGTAACTGAGTACCTGGACGTACTCAAATCAGACGCCCCGGCACCTGGCGGCGGATCAGTAAGCGCTCTGGCCGGAGCACAGGGTTGCGGCCTGTTCATGATGGTTGCTGACCTGACTCTCGGCAAGGAAAAGTATGCGGACTTCCAGGATGTTTGCAAAAACGCCAGAGAAAAGGGCATGCCTATTTACGAGGAACTCGTTGCAGGCGTTGACAAAGATACAGAGGCATTCAATCTGGTAGCGGACGCTTTCAAGATGCCTAAGGACACACCTGAGCTGAAGGCTGAGAGGAGCAAAGCTATCCAGGCAGGAACTCTGGTTTCGACGGAGGTGCCTTTCAGAACCATGCAGCTGGGCTATGAAGGTCTGCAGCTGGCAAAAACTATCGTAGGCAAATCAAACCCTAACGCTGCAAGCGATCTGGGCGTTGCAATATTGAATCTTAAGGCTTGCGTTTACGGCGCATGGCTCAATGTTAAGATCAACCTTCCGGGAGTAAAGGACGAAGCTAAGGCAAAACACTTTGCAGAAGAAGGCAAAAAGATGTATGATGAAGCAGGAGCTATTGCTGAAGAGTATTTCGGCAAGGTAGAAGCTTCACTATAATCGGCGTTGGCGTATAGCGCGTCGAACTAATAATTTTGGTAGGGAAATCTTTATATAAACCAAAGGAGAAATTTAAAATGGCACAGATTATTGAGAGTATTCCAAACATCAGTGAAGGCAGAAGAACGGATGTTATCGAAGCTTGCGTAGACCAGATCAGAAACACGGCCGGATGCACACTTCTTGACTATTCGTCGGACGAGAGCCACAACAGAAGCGTTATCACCTACATAGGCGATGCTAAATCTGTTGAGGAAGCCAGCATCAAACTGGTAAAGAAGGCCGCAGAGCTTATCGACCTGAACCATCACGAAGGTGAGCACCCTAGAATGGGAGCAGTTGACGTAATGCCATTCCTTCCGATCAAGGACTGCACTACAGAAGACTGCATCGAGCTTTCTAAGGTAGTTGGTAAGAGAATTGCTGATGAAGCCGGAGTACCTGTATTCCTTTATGAGGAATCTGCATCAAGACCTGAGAGACAGAATCTGGTCAAGATCAGAAAAGGACAGTTTGAGGGCATGGCTGAGAAGGTCCAGGAGCCTGACTGGGAGCCTGATTTCGGCGGAAGGAAGATCCATCCGACAGCAGGAGTCACAGCAGTTGGAGCAAGACCACCATTAGTAGCTTTCAACCTTTACCTTGATACTGAGGATGTACAGATCGCTAAGAATATCGCCAAGATCATCAGAGAGAAAGACGGCGGATTCAAATGCGTCAAATCCATGGGCTTCGAGATCGAGGACGAGGAGACAGGAGCAGTTACAGCTCAGGTTTCCTGCAATATGACTAACTTCGAACAGACTCCGCTTTACAGAGTAATTGAGGCTGTAAAGTTCGAGGCAGCAAGATACGGAGTTCATGTAACTAAGACAGAGATTATCGGACTTTGCCCGATGAAAGCTCTGACAGACACAGCTCAGTACTATATGCAGCTTGTAGACTTCGACTTCCACAAGCAGGTACTGGAGAATCACATTCTGTAATTGAGAGAGAATATTTAAGGAGTAATAAATGACTGAGGGGAACAAATACTCCGGTTCATTTTCCCTGACGGACGAGATCGCTGATATTATCAGGGATCGCGTCCTCAAGGGAGAATATAAAATTGGAGAGAAGATCAAGGAAAATCAGATAGCAACAGAACTCAGAGTCAGCAGAACGCCTATACGTGAGGCATTCAAGATCCTGGAAAACGAGGGACTTATTGAATATAAGCCTAACCGGGGTTGTTTCGCCAAAGGGTTTACCCGCCGTGATATAGAAGATATATATGCGGTACGTAAGGCATTGGAGATACTGTCAGTTGAATGGGCAGTGGATCGTATTACTCCGGAAGAAATCGGTCAGCTTGAGGATCAGTGTGATCTGATGGAATTCTATACCAGGCGCGGTGAGGCCAAGAAGGTCCTTGCCATCAATAAGGATTTCCACGACATTATCTATAATGCCACGGGAAGCCGATTCATGGCACAGGTTCTGCGCTCCTACAAGGAGTACATCGAACAGACCCGCAAGTCTGTCTTCTATGAGAAGGATTACATGAGGCAGATCCTGACCGAACATAAGGCTATACTTGAGGCAATCAAGAGTGGTGATGTGGAACTGGCCAAGCAGGCCATGGGCGATCACCTGGACTGCTCCAAGAAACGAGCCGAAGTGATTTACAAGATACAAGACTAGAACAGCAAACCGAAGGCTACTAAAACAGGGCATGTCATAATACGACATACCCTGTTTTTAAGTCTGTCCTTTTTACTCGCCTTACCGTCCCCAGTCCCGGCCGACACAAAGAAAAAGAACTTCATCTGCTGATGAAGCTCTCTTCCTGAAAGTGTGTGTATTCAATAAAAGAAGGAAAGTTGGTATTAATAATAATACCAAACTCGATTGAACACTGTTATTATATAAGACCTGTGTGTAGATTGTGTGAAGAAATGAGCTTATTATCAATTTTGCTGAAGCAATTCTGAACATATGCTCACTTCAATTTCTGACTCACATCTTTACTTACTGGCGTAGTACCAGGTCAGGGAGTCAGAGCTCTTCAGTACCTTCTCCGAAGCGTTGGTATTACAAGCTTTCCCGTTGATTTTATACTTCCATACATACTTGCTGTTATAGTCCCCGTTCTTTACATCGCTTATGCCCTCGATGACATTGCTTGTGGTATCCACCTGCAGTGAGATCTCGTTGACATTGCAGAAGAGCTGCATAGCCTCCATGACAGTAGATTTCTTTTCCACCCTGAAGTTGATATTCTCCAGTTTATTCAGTTTGGCGGCTGAAGGATAGTTGATGTTTATAGTTATCTGTATGGGATTCTCAACTTTAGCTTCCTTCTTCTTGCCGCATCCCGACACGACCATGGCCAGGCTTACGGTCAGCAGGCAGATCAGCGCCAGTGATATTATTTTCTTTTTCATTACTCTATTCCCCTATTCTAAAATTCGTTCACAGGTATTGTACCACTAAAACATCTGAGTTACCAGCAAATCGTACCACTCTTCCTTAGCAGCTTCCTCTTCGTCGTAGACGACTTCACCGTCGACGATGATCATAGATGCGTGGATCCGTTGGAAGGTGTGCATGTCGTTTTCAAAAGGATTGATGTCGAAGACTGTCAGGTCGGCGCGTTTGCCCGGGTCCAGAATGCCCAGGTCTTCCCTGCCGATATTCTCCGCGGCCTGCCATGTGAGTCTGGCCACAGCATCGTGAACGCTGGAGCTGTCGTCGCAGACAGGGCTGAACAGCAGGAATGTGCTGTCGGGGCTTCCGAGGATGCCGTCGTAATAGTCTTCCGAAATGTCCCGCTCAAAATCTGTCCTGTAGCTGATGTTTTCCAGGACGCGCATCTGCGGGCGTTCTGAGTCGTCATGCTGGGCCTTGTGATCAGGGCCTTCCGTGGCTACCGGGAACCAGGTATTGGCTCCGTGGACACAAAGAGTAGCCACGCCTTTGTCGTATAGATAGTCGCGGCAGTCTTTCAGCCATTGGCTTCTGTCATCGGCCTCGTAGTCTTCCTCAGCTTCGGCGGCAGCCGTGAAAGCTGCCAGCCCCGGCGCGCTGTATGTATCGATAAAGCCCGGGAAAACGTAGCCGCCCTTCAGGTCGACCAGCTCTGCGTCCTTCGCCAGATCTGCCAGGTCGTACATTTTGCCCACGCCAATAATGACGCCTTCGCGGCAGGCCATAGCCTCAGCTCCGGGTCTTTCTTTGTTCATAGTATGAAAATCACCATTGTAAAATATTTTCGTATTGCTCATGTTGATGCCTCCGGATACATTATATCATATTTTTGTATCGGGTATGTCACCAACTCCATTTAAAACCAGCCGCGGCCGGTATGGGAAGCTGTCGATGTCTGTGCGGGATGTGACGCCGGACAGGACCAGAACAGTGTCAAGGCCGGTTTCAATTCCGGCGACGATGTCTGTATCCATTCTGTCGCCTATCATAGCGGCTTCTGCAGAATGGACGCCCAGGCGCTTGAGACCCGTCCGCATCATGAGCGGATTAGGCTTGCCTATGAAGTAGGCGTTTCTGCCTGTGGCCAGTTCGATGGGTGCTATCAGCGCTCTGCATGACGGAGCCAGGCCGTGATCCGTAGGGCCGGTCAGATCCGAGTTGGTGCCGATGAGCTTGGAACCGCTAAGGACCAGAGACACAGCCTTGCATATAGTCTCGTAATTGTAATTGGATACCTCGCCGACGATGACGTAGTCTGGGTCTTTGTCGGAAATGACTACCCCGGCCTCGTATAGAGCACCTACCAGGCCCGGCTGGCCGATGACATAGGCGCTGCAGTGGTGCTCCTGCTGAGCCACGAATTTCGCCGTAGCCTGAGCGCTGGTGTAGAAGTGGCTTTCGTCTACATCCAGGCCCATATCGTGGAGCTTCAGCTTCAGTTCCAGTGGCGTACGGGCGCTGCTGTTAGTCAGAAACAGAAATTCTTTGTCCTCCTTATACAGCCAGTCTACGAATTTGCTGACGCCGGGCAGCAAAGTGGAACCGTGATAGATGACGCCGTCCATATCGCATATGAAGCCTTTTTTTTCTCTTAATTTTTCCATTAAATCTCCCTTCTGACTATTATTCTATCGTGTTTAAGTGAAATGTTATACCATGGTTGTGTTAAACCTGTGTAAACCGCGAGGGTTTACGCGGGAATTGCTCAGGCTGTGGCAGGACCATCGTCTGGATCAAAGCCCGGACCGTGGCCACCCTTTGACTTAGGTCCTTCGACTATGGTTGGCTTGATTTTTTCGTCGGCCCTGTCGAACAAAAATCTGCGGTGGTACTTGATGCGGGCAAATTTCTGTACCTTCTGCATGTATATGACGTCGTAGGCACCGCCCACTGCGCCAACTACAGGCAGGCCCTGCAGGAATTTCATGTACAAAAGTTCTGACGACATGGTGGCGGCCGTGGCACGTATCTGTTCTGACTCACTGTAACCTTTCGGCAGGACGCCGTCTTCGATGAAGCCGTTGAGTTCGTCGTTGAAACTGTCAAGTTCCTTGCCGTGAGCCAGGGCGCACTGAATGAGCCTGAGGATGAAATACTTCTCCTCAGTTTCCGTATATGTATAGCCGAAGTGCAGAGCAACTTCGTAAACGCTTTTCAGTATCATGGCCGTGAACAGCGGAATATCCGGCAGACCGATGCCCAGGGCGCCCAGGCCTATGCCTTCCACTCCGGAAAAAATCAGGTTCTTGTTGCCGGAGTTGGCTGCCTTACGGGAGAAGAGCCGCAGAGAATTGCGGTCATCCCTGTCCTTGGCGTTGTTCTCGTTGGTCTGGAACTGCTCCTCTATACCCTTCTTATTATATGTCTTCTCTATTACGCCGGTGCCCTTCTCGAAGATGATCTCGAAGGCCTTGGAAAATGCTTTGTCCAGGGTGTTCTGCAGGCCGTCGGGAACCTTGTCCGCAACGAGACCGTTTAGGACAGAATCCTTCTTGAATCGACCTTTGCGCAGAAATTCATACTCCTGGCGTAATACGTAATTCCATTCTTTCTGCCATGGTGTTAAGAACATTATAGCTTACCCCCTTTATGTGCCTATTATAACGATTTTATGGTATAATATCAACGGTTATAAAAGACGAGAGGGAAATAATATGAAGAAAATATGCATAATTTACACAGGGGGCACTATCGGAATGGTGCCGACAGATCAGGGATACGCGCCGGAGGCCGGGAGCTTTGCCGCCGCTCTGGCAGGTATCGATGACCTGTCTGCGGAAGGCATGCCCGCCTGGGATCTCATAGAGTTCGACCCTTTGCTGGACTCATCCAACATAGCAGTGGATCAGTGGAATCAGATCGGCCGGGTCATCAGAGACAACTACGACAGTTACGACGGCTTCGTGGTCTTACACGGCACGGACACCATGGCCTACACGGCGTCGGCCCTGTCATTCATGCTGGAGGGCCTGGACAAACCCGTGATCCTGACAGGCTCACAGATACCCCTTTGTCGCCTGAGAAGCGACGCCAGGGACAATCTCATCACATCCATACTCATCGCCGGCGAAGGCAAAGCCTGTGAGGTCTGCCTGTACTTCGGCGGCCGGCTTATCCGTGGCAACCGCGCCACCAAGGCCTCCGCTGACGGGCTCATCGCTTTCGATTCGCCTAACTATCCGCTTCTGGCCGAGGCCGGCATCGACATCAGATATAACAAAAGGGTACTTGGCGGGCTTTCTGCCGGGGAGTTTCATCTGGCGGAGTTCAGGGAGACGTCTATCGGCGTTATCAAGGTTTTCCCGGGCATACAGTTCCAGCTTTTCGAGCCTATTATGACCGAGGGCCTAAACGGCATAGTTCTGGAGACCTTCGGCACGGGTAATATCCCAAATTACGACGACGCTCTGCTGCCTATGATCAAGCGGGCCTTCGACAACGGTACTATAGTTGTGGTCTGTTCCCAATGTCCTCAGGGGACAGTGAGGCTGGGGGCCTACGAGGTCAGCGCCGCCCTGACGCGGGCCGGAGCTGTAAGCGGCTTCAATATGACCACAGAGGCAGCCGTTGCCAAACTCTACTATCTCTTCAGCAAGGGCTACAACAGGGACAGAGTCAAGGTGGAAATGGAGGAAGATCTGCGAGGGGAGCTGACCCTGTAAAGGGTGCCTGCATAGGCATCGGCCGGGCTTCTAGCCCGCAACTTGGAGCCATCCGCAGATTGTACTTGAAAAAAACCACAGATAATCGTTATTTATTTATCAAAACCATTGACACGTTGAATATTCAGTGTTATAACATAGATAAAGAAATTGATTATTTTTTAACAAGAGCAGTAAAGAACTTTAAACAAGGGTTTTGTGATTTGATAGGATGATAGATCACAGTGAGACCGCCCGACCTTCTCTAACAGGGTCGCAACTATTGCACATACGCAATCAGGCAGTACTCAGGCGGACCTAATCCTCCACTTGATCCCGGCGATTGCGCTTTCACCGTCCAACCGGTGCAGCGCATAAGGATCGCCTGTCACATGATTCGAAAAGCTCATACTGACTAAAGGACAGCCAAAGAAGGTGCTGCCCTTTTTTGTTGTCTGAATGTACAGGTATCGGCATATATAATCGTTGAAAATTCAATACTTTAACGGAGTAAATAGTTTCGCAATGTATAATCGTATTTTAATTGTATTTATCCTTTCCTGCAAAAAATGTGTGCTATTATCATAGAAGATAAATTAATTTTTCAATTAACTTTAAGAGGTGGATATAATGAAAAAGGGAAAGAAACTGCTTACAGAGCCGAAGTGGTGCAAGGGCTGCGGCTACTGTGTGGAGTGGTGTCCTAAGAAAGTGCTTAGTATCAAGCACGAGAAAGTTGTTGTAGAAAATCCTGACGACTGTATTTGTTGCGGACTATGCGAACAGCGTTGTCCTGACTACGCCATCTGGATAGAAACGGAGGAGGACTAGAAATGCCAAATAATAAACAGAAAAGATTTCAGCTCCTGCAGGGCAATGAGGCTTGTGTAGAAGGAGCTATTGCCGCCGGAATGAGATTTTATTCGGGATATCCTATCACTCCTTCAACTGAAATAGCTGAGAGAAGCGCACTGAGACTTCCGCAGGTCGGCGGAAAATTCGTACAGATGGAAGACGAGATCGCAGGTATCGCTGCGGCCTTAGGTGCTTCCGTAGCAGGAACCAAGTCCATGACGGCTACTTCCGGCCCGGGATTTTCTCTTAAGCAGGAAAATATAGGGTATGCGACAATCGCAGAAATTCCTATCGTAATTGTAGATGTAATGCGTTCAGGCCCTTCGACAGGGCTTCCAACATCACCTTCACAGGGAGATGTAATGCAGGCTAAATGGGGCACTCACGGAGACCATCCTGTAATCGCCATTTGCCCAAGTTCGGTTCAGGACACTTACAATCAGACTGTAAGAGCCTTCAACCTGTCAGAAAGATTCAGAACACCAGTTATCCTTTTGATGGACGAGATCGTCGGCCACATGAGAGAAGGCTGCGAGCTGATCCCAACAGAGGAACTTGAGATACATAACAGAAATACCAACATGATCAATTCCATGCCTTACGCCTTTGGCGAGGGACAGTATGTTCCACATATGACTTCCTTCGGAGACGGACATCTGTATAACATTACAGGACTGTTCCATGATGAGGCAGGCTTCCCGACTAACGATAACGAGATCGCCGGTGAGGAAAACAGCAGGATCATGGAGAAGATCAAGGTTTATAAATACAGCGGTATCCTTGAATATGAAGAACAGCAGATGGAAGACGCAGACATCGGTATCGTCTGCTACGGCGGAACCACGAGAGCCGTTGAAGGCGCCATCGAGAAAGCCAGAGACATGGGATATAATGTCGGCATGTTCCGTCCTATCACTTTGTGGCCATTCCCTGAGCACGAGCTCATCGAAAGAGCTAAGCAGCTGAAGAGGCTCATAGTCGTAGAGCACAACTATGGCCAGGTACTGCTCACAGTACAGGGTATCATCAAGGGAGACACTAAGGTAGAGTTTATCGGTAAGGTAAACGGCACGACTATCACTCCGGATGAAATTGTAAGAAATATAGAAGAGGGGGAAGAGTAAGATGCCAAGTAAATTAGTAGAAGAAACCATGCGTACCAGGAGGCTTCCTCATATCTGGTGCCCGGGCTGCGGTCACGGCATACTTATGAGAGACGTCTGCCAGGCAATTTCTAACCTGGGGCTTCCTCAGGAGGAAGTAACTATTGTCAGCGGTATCGGATGTTCATCCCGTGCTGCAGGATACATGAATTATAACACATTACATACTACTCACGGCAGGGCTATTGCCTTTGCTACGGGTATCAAAATGGCTAAGCCTGAAATGCATGTCATAGTGATCACCGGCGACGGCGATGCTACGGCTATAGGCGGAAATCATCTGATCCACGCCGCCAGAAGAAACATAGATCTTACTGTAGTTGTATTCAACAACAGCATTTACGGAATGACAGGCGGACAGTATTCACCAACTACGCCGACAGGCGAGAAGGGAACTACTGCTCCTTACGGAAACATCGATGGAGATTTCGACATTCCTAAGCTTTCAGAAGCTGCCGGCGCAACATTTACAGGCAGAGGCGACTGCTTCCATGTTCCTCAGATGGTCAAACTCATCGAAGACGGCATCAAGCATCATGGGTTCTCTGTAATCGAAGGCGTCAGCATTTGCCCGACATATTACGGACGCAAGAACAAAAAGGGCAGTGCGGTGCAGATGATGCACTGGCAGGAGGATAATTGCATAGACATCAAGAAGGCTGCCAAAATGGAGCCTAAGGATCTGGAGGGCAAAATCATCCTTGGCGAGATGCATAAGGACGCAAGCAGACCTGAGTACTGCGATGAATATGATAAGATCATCAAGAAAGCTGGAGGTGACAAATAATGGCTAAAGAACAATTACGTTTCACCGGTTCCGGTGGTCAGGGTGTTATTCTGGGAACTATCATAATCGCGGAGGCCGCATTCCTGGATGGGAAGCAGGTTGCCCAGTCTCAGTCTTACGGACCTGAGGCTAGAGGCGGAATGTGCAAGGCTGAAACAATCATAGATGATAAGAAGATCACTTATACTAAGGTTGAGTTGCCATCGCTTCTGCTTTCGCTGACACAGGTTTCCTTCGACAAGTATGTGAAGAAGATCGCGCCTGACACAGTGATCGTGGTAGACGAGGAAATCAATGTGCCGGAGCGCCTCTACGCCAAGCACGAAGTCCTGAAGCTGCCTATTATAAAGTCGGCTAACGAGGTCATCAAGAACAAAATGGCTGCTAATATCATTTCTGTCGGAGCTGTCAATGAGGCTCTGCAGATCGCTTCAGTCAAGTCTCTGGAGGAGGCTGTAGTGAACCACATTCCTAAGGGGACTGAGGAAATGAACAAAAAGGCTATGCATCTTGGCGCTCAGTTAGTAAAGGACGCCAGGAAATAAAGTTGCTGGCAGGTGAAACCGCCAGGAAATAAGAGCATCCCGCGTGTGCGAGCTACGGGAAAAAACAAGCATTTAATTAACTATTACAGATACATCGAGCGAGCGTCGTGTGGACCGGAAAGGTCCTGCGGCGCTCGATCTGTATTCAAGGCGGATTGACCTGGCCGATAGCTTGGGTGTAGTAGTTGGGTATTGTTCCATCAATGGTACCTTTATGCATAAGTTTATGCATAATCCCGACCACTGGAATGTACACATAATCCTGGATATTGGGCCAATACGTGCGCGGAGGATTTTCAACCCAGTATAGGAAGACTTTCACCCAAATAGTGGAGGACATTCCCACACTTCTCGTGTTCGCGGGCGAGCTTACCCAAAGGGCTCAGGCCCGCGATGCACGGGAGGGAAATATTCATTTTCCAAACACCAGAATATTCTCCAAACACATTTTTGTTGCTCTAACTTCCCCGTATCATATATGGATTTTGGATATGCCTCAGCCTGTGAATATTGCAATTACTTACTTACACGCAAATTAGCAGCTATGCATAGACCTGTGCATAAAGGTACCATTGATGGAACAATAGGCAACATGCTTTAGCAGGCATCGGAAGGGAGGACATATCACTTGAGGGTGACAATTCCACGAAAAATTTGTGAAAGGTGACAATAACTCAAAAGGCGAGCCAACTGGCGGCTCCCCTTTTGCTCCATGAATATTTACTTGTGCTTCTTCTGGACTTTATATCCGCCGGCGTTCTTTTTCTTTTTCTTCTTAGCCGGTTGGTGAGTCGGTGCGACAGGAGCTTTCTTTGCAGGAGCATCCTTCTTCTTATATCTGTCTTCGCTGGTTGACAGGTCCCAAACACCTGACAAGCAGAGGAAAACGAGAATCACGAACATCACCCAGAATTTATTAGTGAGGGTGCCGTTTAGAATGAAAATCATCATTGCTAGGGCGCCCAGGCCACTGACGAATATCAGCACCATATCCAGCACTACTTCCCACAAGGGGGTTTTATTTGCTTTATTTGACATAAACCTTTGGTAACCTCTGTCCGAATGCACAGGTGATCTCGTAGTTGATCGTTCCTGTTGCGTCAGCAATATCGTCTGCTGTAATGGAATTAGTTCCGTCGGAACCCATTACTATAACCTCGTCTCCTACGTTGACATTTGGTACGTTACTTACATCTATCATGCACTGGTCCATACAGATGTTTCCTGCAATCGGGCAAACAACTCCGTTTACGATGACCTTGGCATTAGCAGAATATGGACGAGGATAGCCATCTGCATATCCGAGACCGATAGTCGCTATAGTTGCAGGCTTTTCAGAAATGTATTTTCTGCCATAGCCTACTGAGAAATTAGACGGTACGAACTTCAGATGAACGATGTTCGCCTTTACCGACATTACCGGCTTCAATGAAAGCTGAGCCGGATCGACCTCGTGCGACGGATAGCATCCATAGAGAATGATTCCCGGGCGGCAGCCATCGAAGAGAACACTTGGGATCTCCATGATAGAAGCGCTGTTTGCAAGAGTCCTGAACGGGATCTCAATACCTGCATCAGTAAGAGCCTTGTAGAAATTGTTGAACTTGGCTTCCTGCTGATGAGAATAAGTCTTATCAACACAATCAGCAGTTGACATATGAGAGAACATGCCGAAGATCTTCAGATTAGGAAGAGCGGCGATCCTGCGAACATCGGAAATTGCGAAATCCGTGTCGTCAGCCAGATAGCCGATCCTGCCCATGCCAGTATCAACTGCAAGCAGGCAATCAAGAGTTTTGTTCATTGATGCTGCAGCATCGTTGATAGCCTTGGCATTGTCCGCATTGTCAACGACAGGCGTAATGTCATACTTGGCAAGAGTGTCCGCATACATATCAGGCGTCAGGCCGAGGATGATTATTCTTTCCTTTGCGCCTGCGTTCCTCAGAGCGATAGCCTCGTGAAGCGTTGCGATAGCAAAGGTTTTGACTCCGTTGTCGCGCAATACCTGGGCGCACTGAATGGCGCCGTGGCCGTAAGCATCGGCTTTGATGACGCCGATGAACTCCCTGCCCTCGGCTGCGCCCATCTTAGCCTGGATCTGCTGTACATTGTACTCGAAATTACTGAGATTGATTTCAGCCCAAGCAGGTCTGATTGCTTCTTTATACATGATTGTACCTTCTTTCTATATTATACTTTTACAGTATTATTAACAAAATGTAGCTTGCGCGGCCGTTTCAGCGGCTGTGCAGCTTGCTGGTCGCGGCCCTTCTGCGTGGCCGCGGCAGGCTCGTGCTTGCCTATATCAAAGGCTTGCGTGGGATGATGTCTTCTCTGGCAGGTCCGTTGGAGACCATTGTGATCGGGCACTGTATCTGGCGCTCGATTTCATTCACATAGTCCTGGCAGGCCTGAGGCAGATCCTCGAACTTCCTGATGCCGGTTATATCGCTTTTCCAGCCGGGCATTTTCTTCAGGATTGGTTTTGCTCTATATAAATACGTTGTGTTCGGGAAATCCTGATGCTCCTCACCGTCGATATCATAGCCGACGCACATAGGGATCTCATCAAGATACCCCAGAGGATCCAGCACCGTCAGCGCCACCTGAGTCGCGCCCTGGACTTTGCAGCCGTACCTGGACGCCACGCAGTCATACCAGCCTACACGACGAGGCCTTCCTGTCGTTGCGCCGTATTCGCCGCCGTCACCGCCGCGCTTGCGAAGCTCTTCTGCTTCATCGCCGAAAATCTCGCTGACGAAAGCTCCCGCGCCGACTGACGACGAGTAAGCCTTGGTTACAGCTATTACCTCATTGATAGCGTAAGGCGGGATGCCGGCGCCTGCAGCACCGTAAGCCGCGATAGTGTTCGATGACGTGACCATCGGGTAGATGCCGTGATCGATGTCCTTCATTGCGCCCAGCTGGCCTTCCAGCAGAATATTCTTGCCGTCGGCAACAGCCTTGTGCAGGAATGCGTCGGTATTGGCCACATATGGTTTGATCATTTCCTTGTATTCCATCATCGTGTTGTAGATCTCGTCAGGAACCAGTTCCGGCTGATGATAGAGATGCTTGATGAGAGTGTTCTTCAGAGTGCACACGTTTTCAATGCGCTCCCGAAGCGCCTTCTCGTCCATAAACAACTCGTTGACCTGGAAACCGATCTTGGCGTATTTGTCCGAGTAGCATGGAGCGATGCCGGCCTTGGTGGACCCGAAGGACTTACCGGCAAGCCTTGCTTCCTCATAAGTGTCTAACAAAATGTGATATGGCATGACGATGTGCGCTCTGTCCGATACCAGAAGCTTCGGCTGCGGCACGCCTTTGTCGACGATGCCTTTGATTTCTTCCAAAAGCTTAGGTATGTTCAAGGCAACGCCGTCTCCCAGCACACAGGTGACATGGCTGTAGAAAACGCCTGATGGCAGCATGTGGAGAGGGAATTTGCCGTACTCGTTCTTGATAGTGTGGCCGGCGTTGCTTCCGCCCTGAAACCTGACGACTATGTCCGATTCCTTGGCCAGGGTGTCTGTGATTTTTCCCTTGCCCTCATCGCCCCAGTTGGCGCCTACAATTGCTTTGATCATAATATACCTCCTATACGTTGATATCAGCCGTGAGACCAAGCTGGTCCGCATTAGCTGATAGAATAGGCTTTATGACCCCGTTTAGAAACTCAGTAGTCTGATGAACAGATCTTCCGATGTAATTCTCTGGCTTCATAACCTTCTGTAAAGCCTCTTTGCTTATATTAAAGGTCGGGTCCGCCGCGATGCGATCCAGAAGATCGTTAGGCTTTCCTTCTTCTTTAACTGCTTTACCGGCCTCCATGGACAGCTCTCTGATGCGCTCATGGAGTTCCTGTCTGTCGCCGCCTGCTTTCACGGCGTCCATCATGATATTTTCCGTGGCCATGAAGGGAAGCTCCGCCATCAGGTGGGCTTCTATCACCTTAGGATAAACCACAAGGCCGTTGGAAATATTGATATATAGTTCAAGGATACCGTCAGTGGCCAGGAAGGCCTCGCTGACACTTATCCTCTTATTGGCTGAATCGTCCAGGGTCCGCTCGAACCACTGGGTCGCCGCTGTGAGCTGCGGATTCATGGCATCGCTCATAACGTAGTTGGCCAGGGATGCCATACGCTCGGATCTCATTGGGTTGCGCTTGTAGGCCATGGCTGACGAACCGATCTGGTTTTTCTCAAAAGGTTCTTCGACTTCCTTCATATGCTGAAGGAGTCTGATGTCGTTGCTGAATTTATGTGCTGACTGGGCTATGCCGGCCAGGACATTCAGCACGCGGCTGTCGACCTTTCTGGAATATGTCTGACCTGATACAGGATAGCAGGCAGCAAAACCCATCTTGTCAGCGATCTTCTGGTCCAGTTCTACGCATTTAGCCTCGTCACCGTTGAAAAGCTCCATGAATGAAGCCTGCGTGCCGGTGGTCCCCTTGGAACCCAGCAGTTTCATAGTGCTGAGGACGTAGTCCAGATCTCCAAGATCCATAACAAGATCGTTGAGCCATAGAGTAGCGCGCTTGCCGACAGTGGTCGGCTGAGCTGCCTGGTAGTGCGTAAAAGCCAGACAAGGCAGAGCCTTGTATTCCTCGGCAAACTTTGCCAGCTGATCTATAGCATTTATCAGTTTTTTCCTTATTTCTCTGAGAGCCTCTGACATGACTATGATGTCGGTATTGTCGCCAACATAGCATGAGGTCGCTCCCAGATGTATTATTCCCTTTGCCTTAGGGCATTGGACCCCGTAGGCATAAACATGAGACATTACATCATGTCTCACTTCCTTCTCTCTGGCCTTGGCCACATCATAGTTGATGTCGTCAGCATGAGCCTTCAGCTCATCTATCTGATCCTGAGTTATATCCAGGCCCAGTTCCTTCTCTGATTCTGCCAGAGCGATCCAGAGCTTCCTCCAGGTCCTGAACTTCATTTCCGGCGAAAACAGATATTTCATCTCCGGACTCGGGTACCTTTCCGAAAGAGGGCTGGTGTAAATATTATTATCTGAAGTCATAGTTCTCCTCCAATATTATAGAAATACATAAAAATTATAGCATTATAGCCGTCGGTTTTCAAGGGGAGCCTTGGAATGATGGCGAAAAAAGGACCCGCTGCTTTCCCGCAACGGGTCGTAGTCTTTACAGTGAGGTCTTACTCGAATATTTCCAGATACCCATCTTCTCAGCATTTTTGATCAGATCCTCTCTGAAGTCAGGATGGGCTATGTTGATCAGCAACTCTGCCCTCTCCCATGTAGACTTGCCCTTCAGGTCGGCGGCGCCGTACTCTGTTACGATATAGTTGGTGGCCATTCTCGGCGTCGTAACTATGGCTCCAGGAGTCAGCATAGGCGTGATCAGAGATTCCACAGAACCGTCAGGCATTGTCCTGGTCGACGGCGTGCAGATGAAGCTGTGTCCGCCCTTGGACTGATATGCTCCCATTACGAAGTCCAGTTGCCCGCCGGTACCGCTGATCTGCTGGTGCCCCACGGATTCAGAGCAAACCTGCCCGTAGAGATCCACCTGGATACAGCTGTTTACTGAAACGAAGTTCTCTATACTTGAAATTATGTTTACATTATTAACGTAGTTAACCGGAGCGTTGCAGCAGATCGGATTGTTGTCTATGAAATCATAGAGTTTCTGAGATCCGCCCGCGAATGTGTACAGAGCCTTTCCTTTGTCCACGTTCTTATTGCCCGTGAGTTTGCCTGCCTCGAAAAGGTCGACATATGCATCTACGAACATCTCCGTGTGAGCGTTGATGTTTCTGATGTCAGACTCCGCCAGCATTTTGCCTATGGCTGATGGCAAACTGCCTATACCGAGCTGCAATGTACTATGACTCTTGATCCTCTCAACGACGTGAGACGCGACCATCTTGTCGATCTTGGTTGCAGGTTTATCAGGCAGTTCCGCCAGCGTGGTGTTGGAGCCCTCTACCACGTAATCAATTCCGTAGAGATTGAGCTGGGTTTGATGTCCCAGAGCTATAGGCATATTCTCGTTAACTTCTACTATTATCTTCTTGGCGGCCTTGATAACGCCCCACATATCAGCAACCTGAGGTCCCAGATTGAAGTTTCCATGACTGTCCATAGGAGCTACCTGGAACATGGCGATGTCTATGCCCGAGGTGTTATTCTTCCAGTACAGAGGCAACTCGCTGAACAGCATGGGAATGTACCAGCATCTGCCATCCTTGCACATCATCCTGTCGAAGGAACTGAAATGTGCCGACGCGAACTTCACCTGATCGTTGGATTCTGTGGCGGTATATACCGCAAAGGGTTTGTTCCTGATGGTGACAGTGCTGAGTATTTCTACTCCCTGCAGTTCATCCGCTCTGCGAGCCAGAGCCTCGTCTATGTCAACTACGGCGCCGCAGCCAAGACCGTAGTGGATCTTGTCTCCAGGGCGGACCATGGCGGCCGCGTCATCAGCCGTTATTAACTTTTTCTTATATTCTTCTGCCAGTGCTGAAACCTTATACATAAAGAATTCCTTTCATTATATAATACTGTTTGCGATAGCTGTTCTGGCGTTTACGTCTCCGGCAATAGAGGCCTTCCGCGGCGCCGACCGTCGCATTTGTTAACTTTCTAACAAAGTTCGACTTAATTGTACTATATAACGCAACTCTTATCAACCATTAATTTACCAATTTTTGATTGAAATTTACCTCTAATAATGATATTATAGACAAGGACCTGCGAAAATCCGTGAAGAACCATGAGGTCAGCAATATGCGCCTCGCCTTTCCAGATATCACGCCGGCCCGTAAATACCCTGCACCAGTAGCTCAGGGGATAGAGCGTCGGTTTCCTAAACCGTGCGTCGGGTGTTCGAATCGCCTCTGGTGCACCACTAAAAACCCTTTCCGAGAGGAAGGGGTTTTTTAGTGGTGCACATAGAATGGTAGCGATTCGAACACGAGCCGTGAAGTGCCACGGAGCAAGCTCCTGCACTTCTGACAGGGGACCTACCAGCGACTCATCCTTCGTCGGGTTAGGTCTCCCAAGTGCACGCCCACGGAGCAAGGATGCTAAATCGCCTCTGGTGCGTGCGCTTGTGAAAAAGTGAACAGAGACAATATTTAACACTATTTTATTCGTTAACAATGAGACTTTTTTCAACAGGCATGGATCATCATATTCAGCGATTCCCGCCTTTAGTTTGTCTGAAAAGTAGTTATAAAAAAGCTCTTCTTAACGATGAAGAGCTTTTGGGGATAATTCAGTATTAATAATTAACCGTTGTTATTGTGCCTTTTGCTGAGCACTTTAAGCCTATGGCAGCATTCTTTGTTAAAAACCCGTATTTGAAAGTTCCAGTGGCTTTTGCTGTAGCACCAGATATCGAATGACTAGTATCCGAACATGACCATCCGCTTCCGAATATTTTATGAGACACCGAAGCTGAAGTGGCTTTCGATGTAGAACCGTTGTAGGAAAAACGACCAGTAACGGTAAGCGACCATTTTTTGTCACCGGAATTCGAGTAATATGTGTATGTGGCGGATGCTGTTTTGGTAGACGATGTAGACGCGACTGCGATTGCGTTTGTAGCGACAACTGATTCCTGATCATATATTGTTGCGTATTCAATAGTTGTATCGATTATAGCATACGAACCATCACTGAATAATTCTAGTTGCGTATCAGAAGTTGAAGATACATTTGCTGGGTCTTCTGCGTAAGCAGGGAAAGCAAGCATGGCTACAACCAAAATAGATAATGATAATACTGTTGCGATTCTTTTCATAATGTTCCTCCAAATCAATAAGTGCTATTCGACAGTAACGACAATGGTGGCCTTTGCTTGGTCATTCATATGCATGTCCCAGAGATAAAATCCCCCGGCGATGAGTGCAATAACAAGTACAACTATGATCCATTTTTTGTGTCGATTTTTCTTTATGAGTTTGCCGGGCAGAGATTCCTTTGATTCACTTAGATAATCTTCAGCTACATCTTCGGGTTCGCCGAATTGATCGATTATGTCATCGTAAGTACAGTTTGGATTCGCGCTCATGAACTCATCAATGTTATTACTCAGCATTTCCATGAAGTCTTTAGACGGTGCGATGCTGCAAAGATGATCCTTTACTGCTTTGATATACTTTTTTTTAATGTTATTTTGCTCCATCTGTATCATCCTTTCTGCTGTCATTGATCAGCTCATCGACTGTGTTTGCCATCATGGAAAAGTGTTTCGACATCATAGTCAGGTGTTCGTGTCCGGCATCTGTTATATTGTAGTAAATACGAACACGGTTATCCGGAGTTACCTCCTTGCGGCTCTCTACAACATAACCTTGCTCTTGCAACTTACCAAGCGTTGTGTAGAGTAAAGGCATCTTGTATTTCCCATCGCTCCTTTCAAGGGTATATTGCATGATCTCATAGGCATACATTTCTTTTTCCGAGAGCATGGCAAGAGTCACCATAGGAAGCGTAGATTTCTTGAATTGCGCTTCGAAATTGTTGAACACTTTATCTTGCTGTTTGTCATCTTTTTTGCTATTCATGGTACCATCCTTTTGCAATATAGATAATATATCATATAATAAAAAATAAATCAATATATGTTATTGACATACATAAGGATATGTGATAATGTTTAGAAAGATCAATTTATTGAATATCAGATTGAGGGGGATTTGTGATGCCTTAGCGCTTTGTGACGTACTGTCAGCTATAGGTATAAAAAAATCGGTTGTGTGTCTTCGCAAGAGGTAAAAAGAGAGAAAAAATTATAATCATCAATCTTGAAAACAATTAATTTATTTTGTACATAATATAATTAAAGGAGAATGATAATATGAAGTATAAAGGTGAAACCCGTTTTTCAATAAGAACGATGAGAATAATTTCGCGGAGGACGGTTGCGACAATTATTAGTATTGTGATAGTTGGGACAACAATGATGTCAAACTTGGTCTATGCTGATATGAATGATTATAGTAGAGAAACAATAGCAACAAGCAGTGTATTAACACATCTTCCAAGCGGCGTAAGAGACTATTATAGTACCGCTGAATCTGTTATCCCAATAGAAAAAGGAAATATCTACTATTTCGATAACGATTTGTACAAGTCCAAAGTAATAGAAAGGTACTTGGATGATAATACAACTGAGCTCACAATAGAGGAAGATGGCAATACAACGATAATTGTAGTTAACTCTTCAGATAATACATGTACTATAAATGGAGATAGGCTTCAGGTTGTAGATACATTTTATTCGCGTGAAGAAAGTAATACTAAAGTTGAGAGTGGCAACAACGATATCATCCTTAAATCAGCGCAGGTAAGATACCGTAATGCTACCGCGCCTAGATGGGGCACAGTCGCAAATTACAAGACAAAAGGGGAAATAAAAAAATCAAATATATTTTTTGACGCTTCCATAGCATCGCTAGGATATACAGCCTTCTTTACAGCGCTGGGGGTAGGTTGTCCAGTTGTGGCTGCTGTTGCTAGTATTGGCAGTGCGTTATACAATATCTATGCAGCAGCGAAGGTTAAAAAAATATCGTATACAGACACATTATATTACCATAATTCCTATACTTCCGGATGGCACAATGGTAGCTACTGCGTGATGCACAAGGTAGTGTGGTATAAAACAATAGATCAGTCAGGTAAATCGGTTAAAACAACTACCAGTTATAGGATTGGAGATGTAATATGAATATTATGAAAAAGCTAAATAAAGTCATCGGTTTATTGATATTTTGGTGCGTTGTAGATCTGGCGGTTACGATAAGCTGGTTTGTTGTTGACAAAAACCTGTACCCAATTATCGCCTTTAGTATGATACTATGTTTCTTCATTGGATTTTCATCACTGCTATTTGAAGTCATCAGGATAAAGAAAGCATTTGTCAACGAAAGAACAAAAGAAGTTAGCAGTAATATTACTCACGAAATTCAAAACTATGATGTCAAGGTGGGGCCATGAGGAGAACCGGTGGTTCTCTTAAGAGAGTTACTGGAGCGGATCATAGATCCGCTCTGGGGCTCCTACTGTGAAATATTCAAATATCAGATTGAGGGGAAATTGTAAATGTATTAGACTGACTAGTACATAGTAGTATAAAATTTGGTCAAGGTACTGAGAAGTGGATAATAAGGCTATTAGAGACAAGCGCATAAAAAATACTGTATTCGTGTTTATAATAATTATAATTGTAGTGATTCTTTACTGCTGCAACAAAACCGATTCGGAATACAAAAAACAATGGTATTTAGAAAATCGAGGAGATTTAACTTCAGTTAGCCAGGCAAAATATTTTAGAGGAAGTCGAACTATGATAAAAGGAGTGGATATTAACATTAAAAAGTTTTGGCACGTTTCTAGCAAAATTAAAGATGTCCACTATACAAAGGTTGCTATAGTAGATACAGGCATTGATTATTCCCATAGTGAATTGAGCGGTAAAATTTGGACTAATCGGAAAGAAATAAGTAACGATGGTATTGATAATGATATGAATGGATATATCGATGACATACATGGATGGAACTTCGTGAATGAAAATAATCGTATTTCATCTTATCGATATTCGCCGTATGAAAACAGCCATGGAACAGCCATTGCTGGAATAATTGCAGCCAAAAAAATGGAAAAAAGGTGCAAGGAATTGTTAACAGCAATATGATGGGTATCATATCATTAAAAGTGTTAGGGGATGTTGGAGGGAAAATTAATAGCGGTACAATTAATGATTTAATTTCTGCCATAGAATATGCAGAAAAAAATGGTGCAGAGATATGCAATTTGAGTATTAACACGAACATTCATAACAAAAAATTGGAAAAAGTAATAAAACACTCAAGAATGTTATTTGTTGTTTCTGCTGGGAATCATCAGCCCAAGGGAAAGAACATTGACTATTCTAAATCTTATCCAGCAAGTTGTAATTTTGAGAATGTTATTACGGTAGCAAGTATGAATTATGACGGCAAATTTGAAGCAACATCTAATTATGGTGACAAGTCAGTTGATATAGCGGCACCAGGGATGTATATTTACACAACTATACCAAAGAACAGATGTGATTATGCTTCTGGGACATCATTTGCAACTGCAATGGTGTCTGGTGTAGCGTTAAACATTTATATCAAAAGTGAGAGAATGAGTGCGGGTCAGTGTAAGCGATTAATTTGCGATAGCTGCAGAAAAATAAGTGAGCTAAAGAAGAAAGTAAAGACTGGAGGGATGTTAGATGCGGGTCGCGTAATGGAATGTTTTGAGCAACGATACGAGTAGAAAGAAGGGTAAAATGAAGAAACATGTAATTGTAAATAAATGGATGGCACTTGTTATAATAGCATCACTGCTTTGCATAATTGGTTTAAGTCCTATTAGTAGGGTTTATGCTGGTGATTGCTCTTACTTTAAAGACATTCGGAATCTCGAGTATAATAATCTTGAATTAAGTAATTATGTTGGGCATCCTGTGAAAGGTTCAGAAGTTAAAGAAATACAAGAAGGGCTTGATGATTTGTCTTTAATTGGCTTAGACAAAGATAATTTATTGTCAATAAAGATTACGAACGATAACATGACATATGTTGTGAAATCTACGGATGACGATTGTACACAAGCTGAAATTATTATTAAAGAAAAGGAAAAAGGGGATATAGCATATGTGATTAAGGAAGGTGATTTAGTAAATACGTTAACTATCGGTAGCGATGGGAATTATTACTTAGATGGAGAAAAAGTTATTTATAGTTTTAGCACAGAGAATATTAATGTAGATGGAATATGTGGCAGTGTTGTTGACAGATGGCAATCTAATGATCCTCCTAAAGGGACATCTTCTGATTATAAGAGGGTATCACCAGATGGAACGGTGCAATTAAATTTGCAAAAGGATTTAGAAGACGTTGGGAATTTTGCACTTGCAACACTTATAGGTTTTGCTGTTACAGGTGTGGGTATTTTAGTAAGCACTGCTGCACTAATTAAAACAATAGCTGATAGACATAACATGGGAAAAACCAATTATGTCAAGTATACTTATAAAAAGTACTACTATAAGGGAAAGCATCAAATAGGAGTAGGGCTGTTTGCCGAAAAGAGAGCCGCAAAGTACTATCCTGGAAAGAATGCAACAGGTGATTATGCTAGTAAAACATTTTATTGCATGGAGCAGTACTATTAAGTATTATGATAAGATTAAATTAAATTAATCATATTGTAAGATAGGTGAATGATTATGGACAAAAAGATATTGGTTACTATACTTATACTACTACAAACGGGAATGATGGTTGTGCTAGTGGTTGTAGCTAACCGTTATAATTTATGGATTTGTGATGTCTTAGCGTTTTGTGATGTACTGTCAGCCATAGGTATAAAAATAATCGGTTGTGCGTCTTCGAAAGAGGTAAAAAGAGAGAAATAATTACAATATTAGGCTTTTGATTTGGGGAATGGGGAGAGGTATTAATAATGAGTAAGAATAATAAAACAAAAGTGCAATCAATCTTTGTGTTAAGCCTTATTGCGACCGTGCTTGCCATAATAGCCACAGTAACGGATGGATTGATACCCATGCGGGCGGTCATGTATTTTGTGATACCATCTGCCGCAATTTCAATGGCCCTGGCATTCAGCATAATGAGGTCGGATTAACAGATCAAAGAAGCATAAGTAGATACTTAGCACATATCTCGTTTTCACCAGCGATAAGCGGTTCGTTTATTTATAGCACGTTTAATTACACTTTTTTATCACAAAAAATTTTAAGGCCTGTGGAAAATCCAGCATATTTCCACAGGCCTTATTGACAGGTAGACGCAAAAAATCAATTGCCACGGCAATAGAATCATGATAGACTAAACAAGATATTACACAAGAAAGTGGTGTATATTTATTTCAAGACACTAAGTGTTTGTCCCATCTTACGATTTAATTGCATTTTACATAGTGACGCAAACTTATACATTATGAACGAGAGATTTATATATGAGAAAATGGAAAAGAAGCAGTGTAATAAAGTAAGTGGTAAACCACATGTACCTGTTCAAACCCACCTGAATCTGAGATAATACAAGTATCAAAAACTTTAGTTGAAGTTTTTGCAACTTGCGAA
>NZ_SNXO01000030.1 GCF_004362975.1 Aminicella lysinilytica
TTTCAATTTCAATTATACTTGAAAGTGGAGCATTTGGCTCTATATTTTTTTGATCTCTCCAATTCTCTCTTTTACACCATTATACGGACACAATCTTGTGAAAGACTGTTATTGTACTTTGTGAAAGATGATATCATCTATAAGGGGCTCAAACCTTGCCTTTATTGCAATTGCTTCATTGTTTGTGTTAGTGATGAAGCTAAGAGGTAAATTATAGGATATAATATCCTCTTTAAAGTTCTTAATTTCATAAGGGCAAGATAAGAAGCTGTTTAGGGTGTATTCTCTTTGATTATATAGCATTAAAAGTTTATTCTGCTTTTTCTCAATTGTAAGTTCTCCATATCCGTTATTAAGGTATTTCCCTAAATAACTGGGATTTACTATTTTGTTAACGATAGGGTGCGCGTTAGGATAGCAATTCGCATATAAATCACAGTTGCAATCGTTGTAGGTTTCTGCTGTTACAATGGTATCTTTTCGAAATATTTTAACCCAATCTGTTTTTTTAGTATCTAAAAGACTATCTAGTATAGTGTAGGCTATGGTATGAAAAATGGGAACTGATGGCGAATGCAAGTTCATCATTAATGCAATTGCAATTTTAGGTTCAGGCAACACAATTTGAATAGCACTAAATCCCTCAATTTTGCCCATGTGCTTGATTAAATAATGATTCCTATACCATCCAGTTTGCCATCCCATAGCGTAGCCGTCGGTAGGAAACAAATTTATATCTACTCCAAGTGCATCATCATAGTCAATTTGCTTGCTACACATTTGCTTGAAAGTTTCTTTAGAAATCAATTGCTCGTCACCTGTTGTACAGCCATGATTAACTAAAAAAGTAAGCCATTTAGACATGTCTATCGCATTTGTGGAAACTGAGGCGGCGGGGGAAACGGAGTCCAAGTTCCAATATTTGAGTTCTGTAAGTCGATTGTTAATTATTTGATATGGTTTAGCAATATCAGTATCTGTAATGGTATTGCTATAAGCTGAATAAGTAGAATGCATTTCTAGCGGATCGAAGAGATACTTTTTTATTGCTTCAGGCCAAGGGAGAGCAGTAACTTTTTCTACTATAGCTCCTAGCACAGAGTACATTATGTTGCTATATTGAGCTTTTTCCCTGAATATTCCACTAGGCCTTAAATATTCGAAGCCATTTATAAAATCGGTAATGCTTTTCTGATTAGGCCAAATGGTATCGTGTCCACCGAGGCCACTCCGATGACACAGAATGTCACGAATTGTTAAATTAGTGGTAGCGTTTTGGTCAAATAACTTAAAACTTTCAATGTAATTAGTTATAGGAACATCATAATCTAATAATCCTTTATCTACAAGTATAGCTATAACGGCCGAGGTCATAGCTTTTGAACAAGATGCTATTATATAGTTTGTTGTACATTTGGATTCTATTCCGTTTTCAACGTCACTTATGCCAAAACTATTGTAATATGGTGTGCAGCCATTCTTTACAACAGCAATTGAAAGCGAAGGAACGCTCCAAAATTCCATTTCATCCTCAATAATTTGTGTACTAATATTCATTGTATTCATAACTTCTCCTCCTAAATATAGAATAAGTTGATGCAATAATTATACCAAGACGGCAAAACAGTTAAAAGGGTAATACCAACAAAATCGTTTACAAACTGTATATTACGGCATGAGAGACCCACTGTCACGGCATTTTAGAGCCACCGTCACGGCATTTCAGAGCCACTGTCACGGAGAGAGAGCCACTTGAGTAATAATCCGCTATAATGGTATCAGCACACGTATGTGTGACTATCATTAAGGAGGCGGTAATTATGATAAATTATCGAGAAATCCTAAGGTTGATAAACCTTGAATACACACAGCGGGAAATAGCCCGTAGCCTGCATTGTTCACGTAATACTGTCAGGGATGTATTGTATATCTCTAAAAGAGATGGCATCAAATGGCCTATTGACGATAACGTGACAAACAATGATCTGGCAAAACTCTTTCATCCTGAAGAATGTGAAGCAGGTCTGATCCGCAAGGAACCCAACTGTACATATTTGCATAAGGAACTTGCGAAAAAGAATGTAAATCTTACGCTCTTATGGAATGAATACTGCACTGAATGCTATACGAGCAACGACATTCCATACATGTACACGCAATTCTGTGAAAGGTATCGTCATTGGGCCAAACTCAGTAAGGCTACTATGCGTATCAAGCATAAACCCGGTGATGTCATGCAAGTAGACTGGGCAGGCGAAACTGTTCCGATATATGATATGGCGTGCGGCGAAGCACCTGCATATATCTTCGTAGCAGTATTGCCTTGCAGTTGCTATGCGTATGTCGAGGCCTGCTCTGATATGAAGTCGGAATCATGGCTCTTATGCCATGTGCACGCGTATTCATATTTTGGAGGCGTTACCAGATTGCTGATCCCTGATAACCTTAAAACAGGAGTTATCAGAAATACCAGATATGAAACACTTATCAACAAAAGCTACTATGAAATTGCCGAATACTATGATACAGCTATAGTTCCAGCCAGAGTAGCGCACCCTAAAGACAAAAGCCTCGCAGAAGGAACAGTGAAGTTTGCATCAACATGGATCATTGCAGCGCTCAGAAATCGTAGATTCTTTACACTCGGTGAAGTACAGCAAGCGGTAAAGGAAAAACTTGAGGAGCTCAATCGGATCCCGTTTAAAAAGCGGAAAGGAAACCGTTACACCGCATACATCGAAGAAGAGCGCGATTTTATGAAGCAGCTTCCTTTGGCGCCATATGAACCTGCAGTATGGTCCACTGCAAAGGTCCCACTTGATTATCTCATTTCTGACGGAAAAAACAAGTACTCTGTACCATTTGATCTGATCGGAAAAGATGTAGATATCCGACTGACAAGAAATATGGTCGAAGTATATTTTAACGGCGGACGTGTAGCTCTTCATCAAAGAAAGAGTAATCAGCTACGGGATCCAATAGTGGTACCCGAGCATATGCCTGAAGCACATAGAAAATACCTGTCGTACAATGCAGATGATTTTACATTATGGGCAGATTCTATAGGTAAAAGCACTTCTGAAGTGGTAGATCTGTTTCTTTTCTCCGGAAAAGAACCTGAACAGGGATTCAAAGCCTGCGCCAACTTAACTAAACTCTGTGAAAAATATGGATCAGAGAGATTTGAACTGGCTTGCGAACATGCTTTAAATTATGCTAAAACACCTACCGTCAGAATGATCACTGCGGCTTTAAAAAGCAGGCAACATACAGAAGACCATAGCGATACAAGTGAAAGCCATTATGGCATCACTCGTGGTGCTTCATATTATGCGAAGGAGGAGAATGCAGATGAGTAATCAATCTACTATTGAACTTCTTCGTGAAATGAAATTTTCATCGATGGCTTCCGAGTTTGTCTCGCAGCTTGAAGACCCAACTACATACAGTGATCTTGACTTCGAAGAACGTTTCTCGCTCCTGGTCGATGCGGAATGGAATCGAAGACGGAACAACAAACTCAATCGACTTATCAGGACTGCCAGATTTGCTACCCCAAGCGCTTCCATAGAAGAAGTCGAATATCATAAAGACAGAAAACTAAACAAGACCGAACTGACTCGTTTCGCCACCTGTCAGTACATAGATGACCATCACCACATCATACTGGAAGGCGCTTCCGGCAACGGCAAGACATACATTGCCTGCGCACTAGGTAATGCAGCCTGCAGAAGATTCAAGACAGTGCGTTACATACGTATGCCGGAATTGCTCGATGAGTTGAATGTAGCGAGGAACCTTGGGACATTCAAGAAGGCCGTTCGCACTTTCCACAAAGTCGATCTGTTGATACTGTATGAATGGCTGATCAGGACGATTTCCTCTCAGGAAGCGTATGACTTGCTTGAGATCATCGAATCACGTTGTGAGAGTGGCTCTATCATATTCTGCACTCAGTACGAGCCAAAAGGGTGGTATGAGCGCATAAATTCGAATAAGGATAATGATAGCCCGATTTCCGATGCTATCATGGACAGGATAATACATAATGCTTATGAAGTTATGATAGCCGGTCGGATATCAATGAGAGAACGGCATGGCCTCAAAGCTTCTGGTAATGCCATTACCGATGATGAGCAACCGGTTTAGACTGGAAAATATCTAAGAAAAAAGAGCCTTGTCATGGAGGGAAGTGGCTCTCTCTCCGTGACAGTGGCTCTGAAACGCCGAGACGGTGGCTCTATTTTGCCGTGACAGTGGGTCTCACGCGCCGTAATATACACAAACCAAAACAAAGAATAGTGTTTAAATGGTTTATATCCAATTAAACACAAAAAATAGTAATAGGAACCGTACAAGAATTAGCAACATAGCATGGTTTGCATAACTTTTCCTTTTGGCATTAGTTTTGCATTTATTGGATTAAGAATATTAATATTCAAATACGATTTAACAAAAGTGAGGAGAAAAAAATAATGAATAATAACAGTGAAAAGACTTCGAACGAAGGTTCTTTAAAGCGAGAGATCGGTCTTTTCGGTGGCATAAGTATTGTCGGTGGTATTATGATTGGATCAGGAATATTTTACCTCGGGTCTTATGTGTTGGAAAGAACTGGCATGTCAATGGGGTTAGCATTGCTTTGCTGGGTAATTGGTGGTGGAGTATCGCTGCTTGGTGGATTGTGCTTTGCGGAATTAGGTGCAGCTCGCCCCGCATCAGGAGGCATGGTTGTTTATCTTAATGAGGCATATCATCCCGTTGTTGGTTATATGTTTGGCTTTACTAGTTGGTTATTATCAGGTGCGGGATCGATATCTGCTATTGCGATAGCCTTGCCAACTATATTTAAAGGGTACTTTGAAATGTCAGAAATGACTATTAAAGTTATAGCAATAGTGTTAATAGTTGCCTTAACGTTGTATAATTGTCTTGGAATTAAACAAGGTACAGTACTGCAAAGTATTTCTATGGTAGCAAAAATAATACCTATTGTGGTTATTATTATGGCCGCGTTACTCAAAGGAGAAGTTAATCCGGATTTATCATTGACAAGTGCCAATGGAGATGCTAGTTTTGGTAGTATCATAGGGATGATAGCTTTTGCGACCGTTGCAACACTGTGGGCATATGAGGGATGGACAAATTTAAATTCGGTAGCAGAAGAGATGAAAAATCCAGCCAAGAATTTGCCTAGAGCATTAATAATAAGCATTGGCGCGATTACGCTGATATACACACTTTTCAACTTTGCTATTTACAAAGTGTTACCGTTTGATCAAGTGACTCAAATGATCAATGGTGGAGACTTATATCTTGGTACGGCTGTGGCAAAAACAGTATTTGGCGGAGTTGGAGGTATACTTGTTTTTTCTACGATGGTAATTGCAATGTTTAGTTCGCTAAATGGTATGATTATAGCATTCCCTAGAAACTACTATGCGATGGCAAGGGAGGGCCATTTCTTTAAGGCTTTTGGGCATATCAATCCAAAGACAAATGTGCCTACCGTCGCTTTGATAGCCCAAGCTGTCATAGCAAGTGTATTAGTGCTATTGAGAAATTTGGATCAGCTAACATCGTTGGTGGTTTTTGCAGGAATGATGTTTAATATGCTTACTGTAGTAGCAGTAATTGTTTACAGGAAGAGATACCCAGAACTTAAGCGTCCATATAGGGCATGGGGTTATCCTGTTACAGTAATCATAACTGCAGTAATATATACGGCTCTTATGATTAATACATTGGTTGAGGATCCTATTACAGCCCTTGTCGGGTTAGTTGTTCCAGCGTTAGGAGCAGTAGTATATTTTATATTTGATAGGAAATTAAAAGCTGAAAAGAAGGATCTAAGTGTAACTGAAGAATAGAAAGGCGTGATGAAATAATGGGTATACCAGAGAATAGTAACATTAAACTTAGAAATAAATTTAAAAAGGGAAAACGTAATCTAATAACAGATGTTCCAGGCGTAAAGGTGGGACAGATAACAAAAAAAGACAGTAATGCAGATATCCATACGGGGGTGACTACCATTATTCCAAGGGAGGAAAATGTATTTGAAAACAAGACCCTTGCTGGCACATCTGTAATCAATGGTTTTGGTAAAAGCGTAGGATTAATTCAAATTGACGAGCTTGGTACGATTGAGACTCCAATTGTAATGACAAATACTTTTGGTGTAGGTACTGCACTAAATGCCTTAACAAAATATATGCTAATGAATAATCCGGAAATCGGGGTGTCCACTGGTACAGTTAACTGCATTGTTACTGAGTGCAATGATGGTGAATTGAATGATATACGGGGAATGCATATATCTGAGCAGGATGTATTAGAGTCAATTGAAAACGCAAGCCTTGATTTTGATGAAGGCGATGTAGGCTCAGGAACAGGCATGATTTGCATGGAGATGAAAGGTGGAATAGGATCTGCATCCAGGGTTGTAAAATTTGATGGAAAAGAATATACGATTGGTGCTATACTGATGTCAAATTTTGGCATGGAAGGTAACCTAAGAATCGATGGTACACTAGCAGATAAAACGTATAAAAAGTGTAACAAACCAGAGCAAGGTTCCTGTATAATAATCATAGCAACCGATATACCATTAAATGAAAGGCAATTAAGAAGAGTGGCTAAAAGGGCAACAGTAGGGCTTGCAAGAACAGGATCATTTTTAGGGAACGGTAGTGGAGACATTGCAATAGCTTTTTCAAATGGTAATACAGTCCCTCATTTTTCCGATAGATGTATTCTAGATGTAAAGATGTTTAATGATGATAAAATTGACGATATTTTCGAGGCTACGGCCGAAACGGTAGAAGAGTGTGTAATAAGTTCATTATATCATGCTAATACTGTGGTTGGGATAAGAGATAAAAAAGTTCTATCATTAAAGGAGACTTATAATGAAAGTGTTCGTTAGCGCAGATATAGAGGGAATTGCGGGTGTTACTAGTTGGGACGAAACATTACCCGGTAGATTAGGGTATGAAGAAGCACAGATACAGATGAATAAAGAAGTAACTGCAGCATGTGATGCGGCGATTGAATTAGGATATGAAGTGGTAGTCAAAGACGGTCATGATGCAGGGTTAAACTTGCATCATGATAAGTTGCCTAAAAACGTTGAATTAATAAGAGGTTGGATGACAACCCCAGAGTCAATGATGGCAGGAATAGATGAAACCTACGATGCGGCAATCTATATTGGATATCATTCACCGGAAGGTTCTGACACTAGTTGCCTTGCACATACAATTGAGCATAGCGAGTTTAATTGGATTAAAATCAATAATAAAATAGCGTCAGAATTTACAATTAATAGAATTACGGCTGATTCATATCATGTCCCTTCAATATTTATTTCGGGTGATGAGGGAATCTGTAATTTGGCTAAGGAAGAGAGCCCGTCAATTGTATCGGTTACAACCAAAATTTCAACTGGTAATTCTACTTGGAATAAGCATCCGGAAGTTGTCACGAGAGAAATTTTTGAAGGCGTCAAAAATGCTCTTTTGATTAGGGAAAGTATTCCGATTATACCATTGGAATCGGAGTATAAGCTAACTATTAATTTTAAGGAACATGCAAAAGCAAAAAGGGCAGCATGGTATCCTGGAGTATCTAGGATTAATAGTCATATTGTGGAATATACTGCTACGACGCCACTTGAACTAAGGATTGCACAGATGTTTATGACGGGGCTTTAAATTTGTATGGATAACATGCATTTATTATTGCAAAAGTAATTTAGCAGTATATTACTGTGAATAACACAGAGATGGTGCTATGCTGTTTTAGATAGTTTGTAATACGCATACTGTGATATAGCAGATTATACGCAATTGAATAAAGCACAACGACTAGCCCCACGCCTTAAATGGAGTGGGGCATTCATTATGCGGTAATAAATTCTATCAATCTTTCATATATTTGCATCCACGAGTATCAGGGTTTGAACTACATGCCTTTTTAGGTGATGAAAGTGCCTTTGCATGATGCATATGGAAAAAACTACGGAGACAGGTACGTGTGCATGAAATTCCGAAACAAAAAGGTACGCATTTAGAAATCCGGTAACTAGAAATAAAAGCAAATATAATTATATAAAATATGATGAAGGCATATCTGAGATAATGAGAAGGAGTATGATTATTCTGCAGATATAAAATCATGAACGTACTATAATATTGAAGAATAATGTGGTATAGTAATGTATATTTATAGAAATAAATATAGTGAGGAGATGAAGCATATGGGATTACCTGAACTGTCAGGTCTGAACCTGCATTCCAAGTGGCCAGCAGGGCCTTTAAATCTTATTACAGATGTGCCTGGAGTCAAGGTGGGGCAGGTGACTTTGAAAGATCCTGTTCAGGACATCAATACTGGAGTGACTGTTGTGCTGCCACATGAAGGAAATATATTTAGAGATAAGGTCATGGCAGGAGCAAGCATAATAAATGGATTTGGCAAAAGCATCGGCTTGATCCAGTTAAAGGAACTGGGCACCATAGAAACACCTATAGTCATGACCAATACACTGAGCATAGGCACCGCTTTTACATCTCTTACAAAATATATGCTGAAGCAAAATCCTGATATAGGCGTGAAGACAGGTACTGTTAATTGCCTTGTAACAGAGTGCAATGACGGTAGGCTGAATGATATCAGGGGCTTGCATATAGAAGAAAAGCATATTATTGAGGCGATTGTTGACGCGGGCACAAAATTCGCAGAAGGCGCTGTGGGCGCAGGTACGGGCATGTGCTGCCTGGGTTTAAAGGGAGGTATAGGTTCGGCATCTCGCATTATCAAAGCAGATGGCAAGAAGTATACTGTTGGCGCTCTTGTAATGTCTAACTTCGGCGGTGCTGGAAACCTGGTCATTGGAGGCAAACATTATGATACTAAAGAAGCTGGTAAAGACCAAGGCTCTATAATAATACTGATAGCAACAGACTTGCCATTGTCGGAGAGGCAGTTGAACCGTGTATCTAAACGTGCAACTATTGCTTTGGCCCGGACTGGATCATATTGCGGTAATGGGAGTGGCGATATAGCAATAGCATTTACTACGGCTAATCGTGTACCTCATTACAGCAAAAGAAAAATACTTGAGTACAAGATGTTTGACGACGATTCCATAGATTTGGTATTTGAAAGCACAGTAGAAGCTGTGGAAGAGGCAGTTATCAGCTCTTTGTGGCATGCGGATTCGATTACAGGTATACGCGGCAAGCAAGCCATGGGGTTACAGGATTTTTTGAAAGGCAGTATAAATGAAGACGATAAATAGTGACGATAAGATGATTGGTGTCATAGGCGGTATGGGCCCTATGGCGAGCCAGTTGTTTTATAAAATGGTCACAGAATTGACGGTAGCTGATTCTGATCAAGAACATGTTAAAATGCTGATTTTAAGTGATACACAGATGCCGGATAGGACCAAAGCTATACTTAGTGGAAATACTGATGATGTCACTCGACGCATGCTGTCAGATGCAATTTTGTTGCAAAGCGCAGGCTGTTCCGCAATTGCTGTCACCTGCAATACAGCTCACTATTTTGTAGATATAATTCAGGAGAAAATCAGCATTCCATTCATTCATATGATAAATGATACTGCGTCGTATTTGGGAGAAATATGCAGCGGAGATAAAATAGCCATCCTTGCTACAGACGGAACTATAGAGATCGGAGCATATCAGAAAGCTCTGCTAAAAGAAGGCCTTGAACCCTACGTTTTAAGTGATGAAGGACAGAGAAATGTAATGTATGAGATATATGATTGTATCAAAAGCGGTAATGCTTGCGATACCACTATTTGGAAGAAAATAGAGAAGGAAGTCCTAGGAACTGGTTGTTCCAAGGCTATAATGGGCTGCACTGAATTGTCGATAATAAAAAAGGATGAATCATTGGGTGAAATGTATGTGGATCCCATGGAAATTTTGGCAAGGAGAGTTATAGAATTCACCGGCCATAAAGTAAAAGAGGTGTAACATGGAAAAGGTATTATTCAATGCAAAAGTTTACGTTGAGAAAGGCGATTATCGCCAGGCGGTACTTATTGAAGATGACTTGATCAAAGCAGTAGGATCGGATGAAAAAATACTGTCTATGAGTAAAGCTGAAGCGGAGGTTATAGACTGTAAAGGAAGGACTCTGATACCTGGGCTGAATGATTCGCATTTGCATTTCATGCAGTTTGGCGAGACGAGAAACCAAGCAGTCATAGAAGACGCAGAGTCCATCGAAGAGATGATTGACATCTGCAGGAGGTTCGCAGAGGAGCATCCTGATAGCGTTAGGCATGGTATGCATGCAATTGGTTGGAATCAGGACAATTTTACTAATGGCAGCGGGTTACCGGATAGGCATGATCTCGATAAGATAAGCACCGAATATCCTATAGTGCTGGAAAGAGTATGCGGACATATTGTATCAACTAATACAAAACTAATTGATATGCTGAAAATGGATAGAGATAAAGGAAGATTCAAGGATGGAGACTTTTTAGTAGGTGATGATGGGAAACCAAATGGCATTTTCACGGGTAATGGGTGTAATGTAGCTAAGAATATAGTGCCTGATTTTACTATGGAACAGCGCAGGAGAATTATGCTTGAGACTATGGATTATGCTGTAAGGCATGGATTAACAAGTGTTCAAAGCAATGATGTGGGAACTACTTTCATGAATGGCCCTGCTGCTTTTCACATGTTACACGACATTTATGATAAGGGAGAGGCAAAATTAAGGTATAGACATCAGGTATGCTTTAATGATTTGGAACAGTTTAAGGAGTATCTCGAATCTGGCGAGTTTGCCTGCGGCGACTACCCGAAAGATTCATGGCTAACTTTAGGACCGCTTAAGCTGTTTAAGGATGGAAGCCTTGGAGCTAGAACAGCCTTAGTAAGAGATGGTTATGTTGGTGATATGAATAATCATGGACTCGAATGGATCACTAGCGAAGACATGGATGCTTATTGCAAACTGGCTAGGGAATATGGTCTACAAGTGGTTACACATGCCATTGGAGATGAGGCGCTGCGAAAGACGATAGATTCCTATGAAAAAGCTTTTGTCGATGGTGAAAATAAGTTGCGACACGGGTTGATTCATTGTCAGATAACGGACGAAGAACTTTTGGATAGAATAGCCAGAGAAGATATTCTTGTTTTTGCTCAACCAGTGTTCATAGATTATGACATGAAAATCGTTGAGAAACTTGTTGGGGAATCTTTAGCTTCAACATCCTATGCCTTCGGGTCGATTATTCAGAAAGGCGCACATTTATCTTACGGCACAGATTGCCCGGTTGAAGACTGTAACCCTTTTCCGAATATCTATCATGCTGTTACGCGTAAGAATAAGGCCGGGATGCCTGAAGAAGGCTTCTACTCAAAAGAGTGCGTAGATATTGAAACTGCAATAGATGCCTATACATACGAGAGTGCATATGACGAATTTATGGAAGACGTAAAGGGAAGAATCATGCCGGGGTATTATGCTGACATGGTGCTGCTGGACAAAGATATATTTACTGTGGATCCGATAGAAATCAAGGATATTCTGCCTGTAATGACCATAGTAGGCGGCAAGGAGGAGTACATTGCTGAATGCTGACAAGTATGTTGATTTTGTCATAATAGATAAGAACCACGAGATATTCTTTGCCGATGTAGCTAACGCCGAATACCTGTATGAGGGGGCAAAGGATCTGTCTGGATTAAAACTGAAAGATGTCATTACGGATATTACAGATGACTATCCGTTGCTACGTGCTGTGGACAAAGGTGAAACTTTTGAGCATTTTGAAGCTGACGTAACTGATGCCAATAGCCATAGCATAACTATCGAAGGCGCGGCATATCCTGTGTTTAGAGAAGGTGAACCGGTAATGGCAATACAGTTCAGCGATTTTTTCTATGAAAGAAAGGATATTGCAAGGATATACGATCAGGTGGAGAACACTTTTTACAGAGCTAATAACACCAAATATATCCTAGGGGACATAATAACTGCAGATTCGCATATGAACGATATTAAGGGGAGACTGCAAGAGTTCGCTTTATCTGACGCAAATGTTTTGATTTATGGTGCAACGGGTACTGGAAAGGAACTTGTTGCACAGGCGATACATAATTGCAGTAAAAGATTCGCAGAAGTTTTTGTATCACAAAATTGTGGTGCTATTCCCGAAAACCTTTTGGAAGGTATACTGTTCGGGACTGTCAAAGGGAGTTTTACAGGAGCTGAGGACAAAGCCGGGATCTTTGAACTGGCAGAGGGCGGAACTGTATTTTTGGATGAAATCAATTCTCTTAGCACTAGTATGCAGACGAAAATATTGAGAGCTGTAGAAAGTAAAATCATCAGAAGAGTAGGATCTTTGAAAGAAAAGAAGATCAATGTTCGCATAATAGCGGCTACGAACGAACGGCCAGAAGATTTGCTTAGCGAGCATAGGCTCAAGCCAGACTTGTATTACAGGTTAGCGGTTATTTATGTTGAATTACCGCCTCTATGTGAGAGAAAGGGTGATGTGCCACTTCTGATAAACTTCTTTATTGACTACTTCAACAGATGGACTAATTCTAATGTAGGTAGACCGACTGAAGAAGTAATGAAAGTTTTGGAGGCTTATTCCTGGCCGGGAAATGTTAGAGAGTTACGAAATCTTATGGAAAGTATTTTCGCACTTAGTGATAATGACAAGATTACAATTGATGATGTCCCGGATCATATACTTGATTCAGCTTCAACAGGTGAAAACTCTGTTGAGCGGGATGGGCTACTTGGAAGGATGAGATGCCTTGAAACTAATATAGTATCGCAGCAATACATGGAGGATGGCGGAAGCCTGAAGATGGCGGCCGAACATCTGGGCATTAGCAAACAGTTGCTTAGATATAAACTGAACAGGCAGGTGAGATGATGACCACGAGATATAGGGGAAAAATAGTCAACGATATAATGCTTGTCGATGAAGAAGGCAAAGTTGAGTATTCCAATGTTAAAATACCTGAGTTTTTCGATTTGAAGCCAGAAGAAATGATTGGGCAAACCGTTCCGGAACTTTATGAAAATCTTGATAATGAGACAAGCACTCTTGAAGTTGCCGTTATACAAGGTAAAGAGACCTTAGGCATTACGCAGGAACTCCATACCAGGGGAGGTAAACGAGTCAAGCAGACAAGTGATACTCTACTGATAAAAGACGGGGATAAAATAGCAGGCGCTATGGAAATTACATATTATTATGATGAAAAGAAGGACGTATTGCGAGAAAATGATCCTGGAATCTATTGTAATCTGGATGATTTAAGAGGGTATACTGTTGATGATATTGTTGGAGAATCACCTAAGATGTTGCTCATCAAGACTAAAATCGCTAAGATAGCTGATCTGAGTGCACCGATACTGATCACCGGGGAGACGGGTACAGGCAAAGAACTGCTGGCGCATGTAATCCACAACGCGGGCAGATGTAAGACTAAACCGTTTGTGTATCTCAATTGTAATGCCATTCCTGAAAGTTTACTGGAAGGTATACTATTTGGTGTAGAAAAGGGCAGTTATACTGATGCGGTCGAGAGTAGAGGGATGTTCAGAATGGCTGATAGAGGGACATTGTTTATTGATGAAATCGATACTATGCCATTATCGGTACAGGGGAAACTGCTGAAGGCTATAGAAGACAAGAGAGTCAGGCCCATAGGTGGAGATAGAGAGTATACATTTAATGTCAGGATAATAGCATCATGCAACCATTCAGCATCGGATATAATAAATAGCAAAGATATAAGGCAAGATTTCTACTACAGGCTTGCGGTTATCCAGCTGGAACTGCCGCCACTTCGTCAACGCAATGAAGATGCATTGTTGATTGCAAAATACTATCTGGGATTATATAACAAGGCAGGGAACAGCAGGAAATCATTTACGAGAGATGCAGAGAAGTATTTCGCTGAAAGTACATGGCTTGGAAATATAAGAGAAGTAAAGAATGCGGTCGAAATGCTTTACTATCAGAGCAATGGAGAATCTATAGGTTATGAGGATATAATTGGAATCATGAGGAACACGGTCTTTAGCGAACAAAAGACAGCATCAGAAGAAACGGTAATTAGAGATTATACAGAATTTCTTGAAAGTGGCTGTTCTCTTAAAGAGTTTATGGATGGAGAAGAAAAGAGGATTGTGATGACGGCTTTGAACGATAATAATGGATCAGTAATCAAGGCAGCTGAAGATTTAAAAATATCTCCCCAGCTTTTGAGACAAAAAATCCGCAAATATGAAATATAATTTTACATAAAATATTTTTCTTTTATATTGCATTCAGGGAACTTTGAAAATGTTCAAAGTTCCCTGAATTTGTATAAAAATACATGTGGCATGGTTCTTGCGTTTAACATATTATATAACATTATTAGAGGAGTAAATAGTAATGAGAGTATTTATCAGTGCGGACATAGAAGGTATAACGGGCGTTACCAGATGGGAAGAAACCCGATATGGTGGACAAGGATACGCAGAAGCCTGTATGCAAATGACCAAGGAAACTGCAGCTGCATGTAAAGCGGCGCAAGATATGGGTTATGAAGTCGTGGTCAAAGATGGGCATGAAGATGCAGTCAATATAGATATGAACGGTATGCCTAGAGGGGTTGAGATGATTCGAGGGTGGCGTTGTTCTCCCGCTGCAATGATGGGCGGACTGGATGAAAGCTTTCAGGCTGCTATATACATTGGGTATCATGCACCGGAAGGTTCTGACGGCAGCCCTTTAGCTCATACTGTAGAGCATGGATGGTTTAACTGGATCAAAATAAATGACTGTCTGGCATCGGAGTTTACCCTAAACGCATTATGGGCCGTGGCTTACAAAGTACCATCTGTATTTATCTCTGGTGATAAGTGTATATGCGAACAGGCTAAAACCATTTGCGAGGATATAGTAACTGTGGCAACTAAAGATGGAACGGGTAATTCCACATGGAGTAAACATCCTATGGATGTTATAGATAGTATATATGAAGGAGTACAAGAGGCTCTGAACGGGAGTCATAATCTCATATGTTTGGAGAATGAATATAAGATGGATATCTGTTTTAAAGAGCATCAGAGGGCCAGAGCAGCGTCATGGTATCCTGGTACTACTTTAATTAATCCTACAACTGTATCTTATACAGCTAAGGATCCTATCGAGCTTATCACGGCCAAAATGTTTATGACCGAGATTTGATATTATCATATTCGTTATTATTTTACTATTTCAGGAGGTTTGTAATGAGTGAAAAGAAGACTTCCATCGAACGAGTGATGGAAAAGAGTCAAGGTTTGCAGAGAACTATGCCGACTAAGGCAGCAGTTATGACAGGCGTAGGTGGCACAATAGGTACAGGACTGTTTCTAAGTTCAGGCGATGTAATTGCCACTGCCGGGCCAGGCGGAGCCATAGTGATGTATATCATAGGTGGTTTCATAGCGTGGTTAATGACAACATGCTTGGGGGAAATGTCCGCAGCTATGCCGGTATCAGGTAGTTTACAGGCATATTCAACGGAATTTGTTAGCCCTGCTATGGGATTCACTATAGGCTGGGTAAACTGGATCGGCGGCGCGATGACAATAACAGCGCAGGTCGTGGCATCAGCAATTATAATGAGAGACATAATACCAAATTCAAAAGTATGGGTTTGGATCGTATTGTTCTCACTATTATTGTTCGGCGTTAACATGTTGGACGCAAAAATATTTGGCACTATTTCATTCTGGTGCTCATCTATCAAGATCATTATGATAGTTGCATTTATCATAGTAGGAGCGGCTATGATGGGAGGCATAGGAACAGATCAAGCTGTAGGATTTTCTAATTTCAGTCAGGGTGCTTTCCCTACAGGAATAGCCGGTATGGCAGCGGTAGTACTAACATCGTTTTATGCTTACGCAGGAACTGAAGTGGTAGCGTCCACAGCAGGTGAAATTAAGGATGAAAATAAGATGGGTACGGCAATCAATACGACCCTCGTAGTACTCATATGTGCTACTGTGGTCAGCATAGCTATAGTAGCCGCAATGCTTCCGTGGCAGCAGGCTAATGTACTCGGCAGCCCGTTTGTATATGTATTCAGAAATGCTGGTATGAATAATTCGGCTCTCATTGTAAATATAGTTGTATTGACTTCTGCTTTGACATCAGGTAATTACTTTACTTATGCATGCGCTAGGTACTTATGGTCAATGTCAAAATTCAAGCAGGCACCAAAATACTTTGCTAAGACAAATAAGAGTGGGGTCCCTATAAGGGCGCTAACTATCAGTATGCTATTTGCTATGGTAGGAATAGTTGCACAGTTTGTAGCTGAAGATTCAGTATATCTGTTCATCGTTTACTTCATAGGGTGTGCTAATATATTTATGTATACGGTAATATGCGTATCAGAATTCAATTTCAGAAAACGTTATGTTGCTGAAGGTGGAAAGGTAGAAGACCTGAAATATAAGGTCGCTAGCTATCCACTGGTACCTATTTTGGGAATAATAGCATTTATGCTGATGCTGGTAGCTACAATTTCAGATCCAAGTCAAAGGGTCGGAGTATATGTTTGCGTACCATGTTATTTGGCAATCTACATTGCAGCTCACTTCTATGTTAAAAAGCATGGAGATGTCACTGCAGCAAATATAGATATGTAAATAATTATTGCTGTCATTGAGGAGGCAGCAGATTCTGCCTCCTCCAATAGTGTTTTTCGCTGGGAAGGATTGGAAGACAATGATAGATAAAAAAAGATTGTATGATAACATGAAACGCTTGGTGGAGGTCCCAAGTGTATCAGGTACGGATCAGGAAATTCAAGGAGCATATAAGCTTCAGGAAATATTGCTTGAAATACCATATTTTCAAGAGCATAAGGACAATGTCAAGTTAGTTCCTTTATATAATGATCCCCTTAACAGGGTCATAGTCACAGCATACTTGGAGTGCTGTCCCAATAGTAAAAAAACTGTAATTCTAACAGGACATTACGATGTAGTGGATGTAGAAGAATTCGGTAATTTGCAGGATGATGCGTATGATGTTGAGAAAATCTCTAAGGAAATGGAAAAACTTGCTTTAGATGAGGACGCAGAAAAAGACTATAAAAGCGGAGAGTGGCTATTTGGCAGAGGAACTGCCGACATGAAATTTGGCCACGCTATGTGCATGGAACTATTGCGTTATTTTTCGGAAAAAGGAGACATCAAAGGAAACATTCTATATACGGCAGTTTGCGGAGAGGAGACCAATTCAGAAGGCATGCTGAGAGCCGTACCATTCTTTAATCAGATGACTGAGGAGAAAGGCCTTGACTATCAGGCGTTGCTTCTGACTGAGTGCTATACAGTCGATGATAAAGCAAAGGAAGATACTCGTTATATGCATATGGGAGCATCGGGTAAGATCATGCCGATGTTCTTCTTTGCCGGAGAATCGACTCATGGAGAGGCACCGTTTATGGGTATGGATCCGAATTTACTGTCGGCTGAGTTGTTTACAAGAATGACAATGGATGTAGATTTCTGTCAGTCGGCTAGAGGGGAGTCTACACCACCGCCAGTATGCTTGAAGAACCAGGATCTGAAAACGACTTATTCGGTTTCGACGCCTATGTATGCGGCTTCATACTATAATGTAATCACCGTGGACCTGAATCCGGAAGAAGCCATGGAAAAACTGAAGAAGATTGCATATGATAGTTTTGAAGCAGCTAATGTTGTCTATGATGACAGAGCATTAGCCTATGAGAAAAAATTCGGAGTTAGCCCTCAGAGACATAGACCTACGCCTTGTGTAAAGACTTTTAGCCAGATATCAGAGGAGGCAAGAAAGCATTACGAGGGCAACTATGATGAGTATGTCGGCGGATTGATCAAAGGCTGGCAGGCAGAGAAGCTGGAAATGCAGGATATAGCAATAAAGGCGGTCAAGAGGATATATGAATTGTCCGGAAATAATAAACCGACAATAGTTATCTCTATAATTCCGCCATATTATCCAGATGTATATCCTGATACTACAGATCCAAAAGTGAAGAATCTACTAGCGTGCATGGATGATGTAATGGATTACGCCATGAGCGAGTACAACACCAAGTTGGAAGAACGCGACTATTATATGGGTCTGTCAGACTTGAGTTATACCGGACTTGATGGGTCGAAGAATTTCGATGACCTGTTTAAGAATGTGGTAGGAGTAAATCAGATGTATTCGCTACCTGAGGATGATTTGAAAAAATTTGTTGTCCCGGGCATTGTCCTCGGAGGCTACGGTAAAGATTTTCACAAGAGTACTGAAAGGTTGAACAAAAAATACAACTTTGAAATACTCCCGTATCTGTACATCCATCTGATAAAATCATTACTGAAGTAGAGGGAGACTGAAATGGAAGTTATCAGCAGAGAATATGTAGAAAGCGAGCTTGCCAGATATAAGACTCCCGGTATGGGCGTAGGCGTAATACAGGACGGAAAGGTAGTTTTTGCAAAAGGCTTTGGCTACCGGGACATGTCCACAGTTGCGCCTATAACCGAAAATACTCAGTGGGGCATTGCATCGTGTACTAAATCTTTTACAGCAACACTTTGCGGTATGCTGGCAGATGAAGGTTACTTCACGTTAGAACAACCAATCAGGGAGTACTTGCCTGATTTCCAGATGTATGATCCCGTGGCTACAAAGTTATGCACATTGAAGGATATGCTTTGTCACAGAACAGGCCTCGGCGGATATGACGCTGTATGGGCGGATAATTGTACTCGCGAAGATCTTTGGCGGAGACTAAGGTATCTCAGACCTAATGCGTCATTCAGAGGGTTGGTTCAGTATAACAATCTTATTTATACCATGGCGGGGCATGCTTGTGAAAAAGTCACAGGTTTATCATGGGATCAATTGGTACAGGAACGAATATTCGCTCCTCTTGGTATGAACGACAGCAATACTAGCATTGTTGATCTGATGAAATCATCAGATTTTGCTCAGCCATATTGGCCGACAGATGAGGGACCGGTTCCAGTGGATAATTGGAATGTTGATCTGGGGGCTCCTGCAGCAGCAATTAATTCGACTATAAATGATATGCTGAAATGGCTACAATTCAACATAGATGATGGAGTAGTAAACGGCAAACGGCTCATTAAAAAGGAAACACTAGAAGAAATCCATACTGCTCAGGTTAGATATAAGCTTTGGCCTTGGGACTTCCCAGAGAATCCGCCTATGGCAGGTTATGCTTTAGGTTGGTATAATGATGTATATAGAGGCATTCCGGTTTACTGGCATATAGGAGAGATAGAGGGCTATGGAACTATGATGGCCGTTCTGCCTCGACAGAAAACAGGCATTGTTTTGTTTAATAACTTACATGCTCCCGATGTTCTGATTCAATGCTCTGTTATGGATACAATAATTGACAATTTGCTAGGTCTTACTCCAGGCAACTGGGCGGAACGGTACTATGCGCAGAGGAATAACTATGGATATATGCTTGGCGACTGGAGATGTGATCTTATGGGGGTAGATAAGGTTAAAGGTACATCATTATCTCACGATTTGAAGTCATATGTAGGAGAGTATTATGAGCCGGGTCATGGCACAATCAAAATCTTTCAGAAAGATGATGGCTTGGGAATGATATATCGGGGAGTAGAACAACCTATGAAGCATTATCATTATGATGTATTCAAGGTATCCTGTATAAAGATGGACACTTTAGTTGTAACAGCTCCTCTGTCATTCAGAACGAATTCAAGGGACGGTTCAATAGATGGTTTTGAATTCAAACTATATCCTCAGGTAGAGCCAATACTCTTCAAGCGAAGCAAATAAAAAATATTTCTTTGTAATGTGGAGATATACATTTCTTACGGGGCGAACCAGTAAGGAACTTCGGAATAGCAGGGAGCAGGATAATAAAATCTACTCCCTGCTTTTTCGTGCAAAAATTTCTTCGGAGGGGATTGATTTTTGCCATGCTTTTGTCCGATAGGTGAGAGGACAAATATATCCGGTAACGGCCGGAACTGAGAATGCCTCTCGTAGAACATTGAAAATCGGATACACAATCGACAGGTACTTTCTCTTTGGTATCGGTAAAACGTGAGCATGCGGAAACGATGCGCCATGACCCTTCGGGCGAGCGAAAATGTCTTCGTATCAAAAGGCGGGCAGCACCCGTCATGTGCGACGAAAGCCAAAGAGGACAATGATACTCCCGCCCAGTCACAGCCCCTGCAGGGATGCAGGAACACGCAATGAGGGCGGCTCGGAGAGAACCTCGGAGGGGCAAACGCCCGTGAGACCGCGCTGGTCTACATGTTAGATCCACACGCGCGCCCTGCGGGAGATGGGTATCCGCATCAGGGGAATATGATATGCTTCCTGTTTTATTTAGCTACCTATAAGTTTTGACTTCATAGTGGCAAGAATTTGTATAATGGTGATAGGATATTGACAAAAAGCAATCATTGATTTATGATAATGATAAGATATTGAGAAAAAGCGATCATAATGAATGGGGGATGCTCATTGATACAAATAACGCTCGAGGATATAAGAAAATATTTAGAAGAAGTTCATAATTCAATTAGAGAAGGCAATTATCGAATTGATACTAATAATAGAAGACAGCGAAATAGAGAATTGTACACAAAGTATGTAATTGATGAAAAACTAAGCAAAGATATTTTATTAAGTTTGCAACCTGAAGATTTTTCTGAAGTAGTTAATAATGAACATATAGAATATGAATATGAACGATTATATATTTTCGGGAAAAAGGTATTATTAATTGAACGATTTGGAGAAGCGGAGAAAGATGTATTACTATATATCAAGTTTAACAAGATGGAGGATGCATTTGTGATAGTGATATCTTTCCATGAGGAAGAATATCCATTACACTACCCGTTTAGATAATAGAATTATAAGGAGGAGTCAAAATGGCAAATGAAAATAGAATGGACTTTTGCATTAATTGCAGAAGGAAAACGGAATATGAACTAGTGTCAACAGTGCATAAAAGATCTGTTAAAGGAAAGGAATACGAATATGAGACAATCATAGCGCGGTGTGTCGAATGTGGGGAGGAAATGAGTATACCTGGATTAATGGATTACGACAATAAGCAATTCGATTTGGCATACAGAAAAGCTGAAGGCATTGTTTCCGTTAAGAACATAGAAAATCTCATGAAACTCTACAATTTAGGGAAAGCACCCATTTCAACAGCGTTAGGATTCGGAGAAATCACCATTACGAGATACTTGGCAGGACAAATACCATCGAAAGAGTATTCGGACATTATTAGGCATGCATTGACAGATCCTGATTTCATGAAAGGAAAGGTTGAACAAAACAAAGAAAAACTAGGGGCAATTGCGTATAAAAAAGCAGAAGACTCAATAGTGACACTTAGTAATAGCATCAGTAGCATTTCAAAAAAGATGATAAGTACAATTGCATATGTTTTTTTGAAAACAGAAGAAATAACCCCATTAGCGCTGCAAAAACTATTGTATTTTTCACAGGGTATCAACATGGTCGTAAATAAAACTGTCTTATTTAGTGATAACTGTGAGGCGTGGACACACGGCCCAGTTTATCCTAAAGTTTATCAGTTATTTAAAGAATTCAAATATAATCCAATTGATGATAGTAGATATGTAATATTTGATTTGGCAGAAGATGAGCTGAACTCGAAAGAGAAAGCTGTGGTACGTTCGGTGATAGAATCATTTGGTATATATAGTGGAAAAGTACTGGAACAGATAACGCATGATGAAGGCCCTTGGAAAGAGGCGAGAACGGGACTTAATCCGTCAGATTCATCTAATAATGTTATATCTAAGGCTGCTCTAAAGAGGTACTTTTCGGATTTAAATGAGCAGTATGATTTGGGAGATGAGGCCGCAATCAGAAGATATATTGAGTCTAAACTTAATAGAAGCACTGGCATTCAATTATAACCGGGGCGAGATAGAGTCATCCATATCCCAGTACTTTCAAGTGTTTCAGGCTGATGTCCAATATCGGGGAGGAATGTGTCAGTGCGCCGCTTGATACGTAATCTACTCCCAGACTGGTAATGGTTTGGATGTTCTCTTTGGTCATATTGCCGGAGCACTCGGTCTCTGCTCTTCCGTCAATGAAATCGATTGCTTCAGCCATTTCTGCCGGTGTCATATTGTCCAGCATAATAATATCTGCGCCGGCATCTACAGCTTCCTTTACCATATCCAGGTTTTCCACTTCAACCTCGATTTTACGTACGAAGGGAGCATACTGTCTGGCAGCAGTGACAGCCTCTTTGACGCCGCCTGCGGCATCGATGTGATTATCCTTCAGCATGACGCCGTCGGACAGATTATATCTATGATTGTTTCCGCCGCCTACTCCTACTGCGTACTTCTCGAAGATACGCATGCAAGGGGTCGTCTTCCGGGTATCCAGAAGTCTGGTATGGCTGCCCGCAAGAAGGGATGTAACGTTTCTGGTATAAGTAGCGATCCCGCTCATTCTCTGCAAATAGTTCAGGGCCGTTCGTTCCCCGGACAGCAACACTCGGACATCGCCCGTGACGGTTGCTAGCAGCTGACCATTCAGGACCTGATCGCCGTCGGCAACTACTTTGCCATTGCTCTTCGCAAGCTGAACTGTAGTGGAAGGATCCAACATAGTGAAAACCCGTTGGAACACCGACAATCCGGCAATTACGCCGTCTTCTTTGCAGATCAGCTGGACTTCGCCCTTTCTGTATTCCGGCATTACCGCGTTGGTTGATACATCCTCGCTGTTGATATCTTCTTCCAAAGCTAATCGAATATAACGATCAGCAACAAGCTGCATGGTAATTGGATTCATAATCTTCGGTTCCTTTCTCATTTGCTGTAATTGATGAGGCTGCCTGTTCTGCGAAAACGAGACTCTCTAATAAGCTATTGCTGGCAAGGCGGTTTTTCCCATGAACGCCATTGCAGCTGGTCTCGCCGACTGCATACAGATGCTCCATGGTAGTCTGGGAATTCTGATCCACATGAACGCCGCCCATGAAATAGTGCTGGGCCGGGACAATGGGGATCGGCTCCTTCTTCAAATCGTAGCCTTCCTTCAGACATTGCTGATAAATGTTAGGGAAATGTTCGTCAATGGTCTGTACTGATACATTTTCGAAAGAAAGCCATTCGTGATCGACTTTTTCCTTTTCCATTTCTGCTAAAATGCCATTGGCTACTACATCACGAGGCTGCAATTCGTCGATAAACCGCTCGCCCCTGTGATTCAGCAGGATCGCACCTTCACCTCTTGCTGATTCTGAAATCAGGAAACTTCTGCCGGGTCTGGTGCTATACAGACTGGTCGGATGGATCTGGACATAATCCATGTGCTCCAGCTCCACATTATGCTTCTTGGCAATACTGCAGGCATCCCCCGTCAACAGAGGAAAATTTGTGGAATGAGCATAAAGCCCGCCGATCCCCCCGGTTGCCATGACTGTGTCCGCGGCATGGATATGCAGGACTTCGCCGGAGGCAGTTTTAGCGATCATACCCTTACAGGATCGCCGGTCAGTCAGAATATCTGTCATGGTGGTGTATTCCATTAAGGTAACATTTGAAAGATCCCTGACCTGAGCAAGGAGTTTGGTAGTGATTTCCTTGCCGGTGATATCCTTGTGATAGCAGATCCTTGGCGCGGAGTGAGCTCCTTCCCTGGTAAATGCCAGGCTGCCATCTACATTTCGGTTAAACTCAACCCCGTAGGAAACCAGCTGGTCAATGACCCTTTGGCTTTTGCGGATCATCAGGTCAACGCTTTCTGCCCGGTTCTCGTAATGGCCGGCTTTCATAGTATCCTCGTAGAATGGCTCGTAATCGGCTTCATTCCTCAGCATGCAGATCCCTCCCTGGGCCAGCATGGAATCACAGCTTTCAAAGTCTCCCTTGGACAGCATCAGAATTTTCTTATCTTCCGGCAGGTGCAACGCGGTAAAAAGCCCGGCAACTCCGCACCCGGCGATGACGACATCGCAATATAGGTTTTTCATTTCATCCTTCTTCCCTAAGCAAGCTCTAACATCTTCGTCAGGGCTGCTTCAGCCTGCGCATCTGTATTGGGATCTGCTTTCATGGCAGGCTTCCCGGTTTTCAGCGCGTTAATTATATTTTCCAGAGTGATTTTCTTCATATCGACGCAGACAGGCAGCGTTTGCGCAAAATAAAATTCAGCGTCCGGCCTTGCCTGCAACAAAGCATAGCGTACGCCTTCTTCTGTGGCGATGATAAATTCCCGGCCGGGGCTGTCTGTGGCGAACTTTATTATTCCGCTGGTGGAGCCTATGTAATCGGCCAGGGCAAGCAATTCACGATTGCATTCCGGATGGGCCAGCACAGGCGCCTGTGGATATCTGATTTTTAACTGGGCGATCTCTGATGCCGCCATGTGCTCGTGGACCGGACAGTATCCATCATTGAACAGGAAATCTTTCTCCGGTACCTGAGACGCCACGTAGGCGGCAAGGTTTTTATCCGGAATAAATAGAATATGCCGGTTTGGCAGCTTGCGCACAATGTTGACAGCGTTGGCCGATGTCACGCAGACGTCAGACCAGGATTTGATCTCTGCGGTAGAATTGATATAGCAGACCACAGCCAGATCCTCGTATTCTGCCCTGGCGGCATCCACGGTTTCCTTTGTTACCATATGGGCCATGGGGCAGTCTGCCGTTGCATCGGGCAGCAGTACGGTCTTACCCGGGCTTAACAGTTTGGCACTTTCGCCCATAAATGAGACCCCGCAGAAGACTAGAGTCTGGTTCGTCAGGGCAGCCGCTGCTTTGCTCAGATAGAATGAATCCCCTAAATAGTCAGCGATTTCCTGCACTTCAGGTCTGACATAATAGTGGGCCAGGATAACGGCATCCTTCTCATTTTTCAGTTGTTTGATTTCTTCCTGTTTCGTCATGATGATCCTCATATTTTTCTAATTTAGTGGTTAACACAAACCTCAAGTAGTATAACACTTATCTTGACATATGACAAGACACATATGAAAAAGGTGCGTATATACGTATTTTATTGACTTTTTGTTGCGGCCGAGGTATACTTAGTTATATAAATCATACTTTACGCACCAAACCCACCCCGAGTGGGAGCTTGGATTTGGCAGAAAGAGAGGCAATGATAAATGAAGAAGACGACAGAAAGAAAGGGCGCTTGGACAGTCAAGGTAGGCGAGAAGGGGCAGTTCGTCATACCTAAGGAAGCCCGCGACATGTTCGGCATCAAGCCGGGAGATTCGCTGCTTATCCTGGGAGACGTAGAACGAGGCCTTGCCATACCACCGAAAGGGCAGATTGAAAAAGTATTCGAGGGAATCCTCGAGGGTGAGGAGGCTGCCAGCTCAGGCGGCAATAAAGGCGGTGACAAATGACAGATATAATACGCATAGACGGCCTGAGCAAGGCCTTCGGTCAGGTCCGCGCAGTGCAGGATCTGAGCTTCCGCGTCAAGCCGGGGGAGCTATTTGCTTTTCTGGGTCTCAACGGAGCGGGAAAGAGCACGACCATTTCAATAATGTGCGGCCAGCTGGCAAGAGACGCCGGCACTGTGACCATTGACGGTACTGACATCGATCACGACGTCAGCGGTATCAAAAGCGAGATAGGCGTGGTCTTCCAGGATTCCTGCCTGGATAAGGCTTTGTCAGTTCGCGACAACCTGAAATACCGGGCGGCCCTTTACGGCATTACTGGTCAGGCTTTCCAGAAGCGTCTGGAAGAACTGGTGGAAATGCTGGACTTCAGGGATATCCTGAAGAGACCCTTCGGCAAGTTGTCAGGAGGCCAGCGTAGGAAGATAGATATAGCCAGGGCGCTGCTCCACGATCCTAAGATACTCATACTGGACGAGCCGACCACGGGCCTGGACCCTCAGACCCGCAGGACTATATGGAATGTAGTGTCCGACCTTCGCAAAAGTCAGGAACTGACAGTATTCCTGACCACCCATTATATGGAGGAAGCGGCTGACGCGGACTATGTGGTCATCCTTGACTCCGGCAAGATCGCCGCAGAGGGAACGCCTCTGGAACTGAAGAACACATACACCGGGGATTTTCTTACTTTGTATAACAGCAATCAGACCCAGGCAGATGCCATAGGCCTGCCTTTTGAGGTAATACGCGATGCCTACAGGTTCGCTATTCCAAACACCGTAGCGGCAACGGAACTTATAGTCGCGCATCCGGAAATTTTCCGGGATTACGAGATCACTAAGGGCAAGATGGACGATGTTTTCCTGGCCGTAACGGGCAAAAAACTCACGGGAGGTGACGAGGCATGAATGAATTCAAGAGCCTGGTGTGCAGGCATACCAAACTGTTTTTCAAGGACAAAGGGACATTTTTCCCGACGCTCATAGCGCCGCTGATTCTTTTGATGCTCTTCGTGACGTTCCTCGCAAGGGTTTACAAGGACAGTTTCAAGTCCGTCCTTCCGGCGGGGATCGACGTGCCGGAGGAACTCATAGATGGCTTCGTAGGCGGCTGGCTTCTGTCGTCGCTGCTGGCCGTGTGCTGCGTGACTATTGCTTTCGGCGCCAATATGATAATGGTGCAGGATAAAATGTTCGGCACCAGGGCTGACCTGACCATAACGCCGGTAAGGTCATCGACCCTGAGCCTAAGTTACTATATTTCCACTGTGGCCATCACGGCGATAATCTGCTACGTGGCCCTGGGCGCGGGATTCGTATATATCCACAGTATGGGCTGGTATCTGACCAACACCGATGTGCTGCTGATCATTGCGGATGTGGCCATAATGGTCATGTTCGGAACGGCTCTGTCGTCGGTGGTCCTCTACTTCGTGAAAAATCAAGGCGGAGCCACGGCGGTGGTCACCATAGTCAGTTCGGCTTACGGATTCATCTGCGGCGCCTACATGCCTATATCCTCATTCGGCGACAGCATTCAGACGTTGATCAAATACCTGCCGGGTACCTATGGGACCGTTCTGATGCATAAGCATCTAATGGGCAGTCCATTGGACAAGCTGGGCAGCGACTACGCTCCGGAGCCTGTGGTCAAGGCCATACGTGATGCTTTCGACTGCAATCTCTATGTAGGCGGGAACAAAATAGCCACTGGTGAAATGTACGCGGTGATTCTCGTGGCGGTGGCAGTCCTCATCCTGCTGTACCTGGCCTTAAATATGTTCGGAAAGAAAAGAAGGGCATAATGAGGTCTCGTAATAAAAATGCGTATTTACGCACTTTCTTCTCGTAGCATGGAGTAGATGATCTGGTCCAGGTAGCCCCGGTGATCTTTATAGTTCGCTATTATTTTGTGACTGAAGTGGTATTTGATACGAGGAGTTAAGGAATATTAAAAGCAAATGCTTGCAATATAATTCAGATAATGGTAGTATTGTGTCATAAGGAGGTGATATCATGACTACTGTCAGTATCAGGTTGGATGACGCCGAGAAATTAGCATTGGATGAGATGCTTTCTGAAATGGGTATGACATTGTCAACATTCTATTCGGTATACACTAAGAGGGCCCTGCGTGATCGTAAGATTCCTTTCGACATTGAGGCTCTGAGTGATCCGTTTTATTCTAAGAGTAATTTGTGCAGGTTGAGACATTCTGCTGATCAGATCACTCAAGGTAAGACGGTGACTAAAACCATAGATGAACTGGAGGCGATGGAAAGTGAGTAAAATCATCTTCTCCGAGGATGCATGGGACGAGTATTTGTATTGGCAAACGCAGGATAAGAAAACTCTTCGTAAAATCAATAAGCTTCTGAAAGCATTACAGAGGGAGCCATTTACGGGGATCGGAGCGCCAGAACCGTTGAGTGGATCTCTAACAGGCAAATGGAGCCGGAGAATCAATGATAAGGATAGACTGGTGTATGAAATCCAAGAAGAGGATATACTCGTGATTCAATGCAAAGACCATTATGAGGATAAATAAGCAGCCACGGGAGCAATCCAATGGCTGTTTTTTGGTGGTGCGCCCGGCGACTAAAAGTGAAAATGTGGTGAAACCCGAAAAGTTCGCTATTTTTTTTGTAAATATATTGAAAAGTTCGCTATTATTTTGTATAATCCCTTTATAAAGGGAAGGGGAAGTGAACAATGATATATTTGAAAAGGAAAATAGATGATTATCTTCTGGCATGGAAAAACGATTCAAATCATAAACCTTTGATAGTAAAGGGCTCACGGCAGGTAGGAAAAACCGAATCCATAATGCAATTTGCAGAGCAGAATTATGAAAACGTTGTGCGGATCAATTTTGTCGAGGATCCTAAATATAAACTCATAACAGCAGATGGCTACAGTACGGCAGATATTATCAAAAATATATCACGTATCGATCCTTCTAAGAGATTTACAGAAGGAAAGACATTGATATTTTTTGATGAATTGCAGGAGTTCCCGGAGATTGCCACATCGTTGAAGTTCTTCCAAATCGATGGGAGATTTGATGTAATATGCAGCGGATCTCTGCTTGGCATCAGTTATAAGCGCATCGAGAGCAATAGCGTCGGATATAAGTCTGACTATGAGATGTATTCCCTGGACTTTGAAGAATTCCTTTGGGCTAAGGGATATGAAGCTTCTGTCATAGAGGACATGCTGCATCATATGGTGGAAGCAATACCATTCAATGAGTTAGAGATGACAACATTTGGCGACATGTTCCTGGATTACAGTACACTGGGAGGAATGCCGGCCGTTGTTCGTGAGTATATAGAAAGCGGCACCTTTGAGGGCACTCTCGAGACCCAACGTCAGTTGCTGGAAGATTATAAAGAGGATATCAGAAAATATGCGGATGGAATGGATCAGACGAGGATACTTAATGTCTTCAACCAGATACCGGTGCAACTTGCCAGGGATAATAAAAAATTCCAGATATCCAAAGTGGCAAGCGGAGCAAGGTTCAAGGATTACCGCGGCTGCATCGAGTGGCTACATGATGCAGGCCTTATTAACCGGTGTTACTGCCTGAACTTTCCGGAACTGCCGCTCAAGGGAAATTACAACGAGTCAAAGTATAAGATATACTTTTCCGATACTGGTCTGCTTGTTGCTATGCTTGATGAGGAAGCGCAGGATGATATGCGTGCGAACAGGAATCTCGGCGTTTACAAAGGAGCACTTTATGAAAGTATAGTCGGTGAAGCGCTGGTAAAGAGCGGATATGATCTTTATTATTACAAGCGTGATAATGGCACACTAGAAGAAGATTTCTTCCTTCGCACACAGAAAAGTCTGCTACCGGTTGAAGTGAAATCCAAGGGAGGAAGAAGCAAATCCTTAAAGGCCTTGATCAACGGAGATAAATATGCGGATATTCATTGCGGATTGAAGTTGTCAGCCGGTAATATTGGCGTCAGTGACGGCGTCTACAGCTTTCCGTATTTCTGCACATTTCTACTGAAACGCTATTTGACACAATGCAATTTATAAGTTTAATCTTATTTCAAAAACTATGGACTTTTTGAAATAAGGTGAGAATAATTCAAGTAGTATTTCAATTTTGTTGGATGCAAACAGATATCTTGCCAGACTGGATGCCACGGCCCAGCTTATCCCGGACATCGACCTGTTTGTTTCCATGTATGTGCGCAAGGAAGCACTGATTTCTTCTCAGATAGAGGGGACTCGCTGCACCCTTGACGACGTACTTGATCCGTTGATACGGGCAGCCCTGATCCACTACCAGTTTGAAACGATCCACCCGTTCCTAGATGGAAACGGGCGCATTGGAAGGCTTTTGATCTTGCTTTATCTGATAGAACAGAAGGCTCTTACCAAGCCGGTCATTTATGTCGAGCAGCATCCGATCATCGACATCAAGGGAACCGCAGCAGAACTGGATGTCAGTTATAATACTGTTTCATCTGCCATTAAGAAGCTTGTAGCCGCAGGGATCCTGCAGGAAAAGACCAGTGCGTCAAGAAATCGGGTCTTTGCCTATGAAAACTATCTTGCCATTCTGCGGCAGGAATTCAATTGAATAGTTAACTTCCATGCCCCAACATAGTGTATGATGCGTGGGCCGAGAAACGGAAGTTAACATTGCAAACAGATAATAGCTGACA